>JAFXDO010000049.1 GCA_017563195.1 Clostridia bacterium
CAGATGAAGATGTTCCTTACGCGTCTCGGTAATAACAGTAAGGCGATAATTACGGGTGACGTTACCCAGATCGACTTGCCGTTTTTGAGAAAGAGCGGTCTCGTCGATGCGCTCGAGATACTCGACGGCATTAACGGCATCTGCATCTTTAAGTTCACGCATAAGGACGTAGTCCGCCATCCGCTCGTGCAGAAGATAATCCTCGCGTACGAAAAGCGCGACCGCGACGTTATGGCGAGTGCGGACAAGCGACAGCGCGAGACCTTCAAAAGGAGACCCAAGGCATGATAAAAATATATTTCGACGTTCAGACAGAGCCTATCCCCAAGCTTTACGAAACGCTGATGAAGCGAGTTATACGCACAGCCGTTTCGGAGGCGTATCCCGACCATAAATTCGAGGTAAACGTCACGATATGCGACGATGAGGAGATTCACCTGATAAATAAGGAGCACCGCGGCATCGACCGTCCGACCGACGTTCTTTCGTTTCCTTTTTACGATTTTGAAAATCCCGAAATAATGACGCTTCTCGGCGATATTATCATCTCACGCGATACTGCCTACCGTCAGGCGCAGGAATACGGCCACTCGGCAAAGCGTGAATTCTGCTTCCTTGCCGCTCACTCTGCGCTTCATCTTCTCGGCTACGATCACGAAACCGACGAGGAACGAATCGAAATGGAAGCAAAGCAGCGCGAAATACTTGATAAACTCGGCATTAAGAGGTAATTATGACTAAAACAGCATTTATAATGATCGCAGGTAAGCCCAACGTCGGCAAAAGCACCCTGCTCAATACACTTCTCGGCGAAAAGGTCGCAATAGTTTCCCGCAAACCTCAAACAACCCGTAACCGTATCACCGGCGTGCTTACCAAAGGCGAGAATCAGTACGTTTTCACCGACACCCCCGGTCTTCATAAGCCCAAGACGCTTCTCGGTGAATATATGATGAAATCGGTCGGCAACGTTGCCGATTCCTCCGATATCGTCCTTTTCGTGGTTGAGGCGGGAAGCGAGCTTAACCCCAACGAAACGAATGCGCTTGAAAAGTATAACGCATCGGGTCTCGACGTGATACTCGTTATCAACAAGACCGATAAGGCGAATAAGGTAAAGCTTGCAGAGCAGATAATGGAGCTCTCCAACCGTTATTCCTTCCGTGCCGTCATTCCCGTTTCGGCGCTCTCGGGCGACGGCGTTCAGTACATCCTCGACGAGCTCGACCCGTTGCTTGTCGAAAGCGTGCATTTCTTCCCCGAGGACTATATCACCGATCAGCCCGAGCGCAAGATATTTGCAGAGCTTATCCGCGAAAAGGTGTTGAGACTGCTTGACGATGAGATCCCGCACGGTGTGGCTGTGTCGGTCGAGTCCTTCACCGAAAAGAAGGGTCTTCTTTCGGTGCGCGCCGAGATATATTGCGAGCGCGAATCGCACAAGCGCATCATCATCGGAAAAAACGGCGCGATGCTTAAAAAGATCGGCTCCTATGCACGTGAGGACGCTGAGGCACTCTTTGACACCAAGGTCTTTCTCGACCTTTGGGTAAAGGTAAAGGAAAACTGGCGTGACAGACCCTCCTTCCTTTCCGACTTCGGATTTAAGGACGAGCTTGAATAATGCGCCATAAGATCAAGGGCATAGTCGTGCGCGAGCAGCCGAAGGGCGAAACCAGTAAGCTGCTTACCGTGCTTGCGACGGGCTTGGGCGTTATCACCGTAAATGCAAAGGGCGTCCGCAAGATCTCGTCGCCGTATCTGAAATCGGCACAGCAGTTTGCCTTTTCGGATATGCTTTTATACGAAAAGAACGGCTTCTATACGCTTACCGAGGCCGCTCTTATCGCGGACTTTTACAGCATCCGCGAGGACATTAAAAATTACTCCCTCGCCTGTTATCTGTGTGAGGCGGCAACCTGCTTTACAGTGCCGGGTGAGGAGGCGGGAAGCATTTTAAGGCTTCTTCTCAATTCGCTTTACGCGATAGAAAAGGGTATCTCTCCGCGCGCCGTTATAAAGGCGGGGTTTGAGCTGAGGCTGTGCGCCGAATGCGGATATATGCCCGAAACCGATTCCTGCGTAAATTGCGGCGATCCGCTTGAGGGCAAACCCATTTTGTTTGACGCTCTGCACGGCGTCGCGTCCTGCCGCTCCTGCCAGACTGCCGACAGTGTGAATATGCTTCTTTCGCCGTCCGTGGGGAAGGCGATCGCGCATATCACCGAAAGCGAGCTTTCGCGCTTCATTTCCTTCCGAATCGGAGAGGATGAGCAGCTTCAGCTTGGTAAGGCGGCGGAGCGATTTATGCTCGCCTGCGCAGAAAGAGGCTTCAAAACGCTTTCCTTTTACAAACATTGTGAGGAACTTCCATGAAAGGCTTCAATAAAGCAAAAACAGTACTTGAATATGATAAAATAATCGCCTATGCCTCTTCGTTCGCAACGACCGATGCGGCAAGGCAAAAGCTTCTTGAAACGACTCCCTCGATAGACGGCGTCGTTGTTACACGGCTGCTTGACGAGACCGAGCAGGCGCTCGACCTGCTTGTTCTGAAGGGCAGACCGAGCTTTTCTGCTCCCGACGGCGTCATTGACGCGGCAGATCGTGCCGAAAAGGGAGCGGTCCTTACTCCGCTTGAGCTTTTGAACATAGCGTCGATGCTCCGCGCAGTAAGCTCGGTTAAGCGATATCCCGAGGGTAAGGACATCCCTGCGTTATTTCCTTATTTCCAAGCTCTTACCGAGCAGCGTGCTCTTTCCGAGGAGATCGGAATGAAGATAATCGGTGAGGATACCATCGCCGACGATGCATCGCCCGAGCTTTACAGAATAAGACGCGATATCCGCAGAGCCGAGGCAAGCGTGCGCGATATACTCGCAAGCATCACAACGGGCGACAATGCGAAATATCTCCGCGATTCTGTCGTTACCATCCGCTCGGGCAGATACGTTATTCCCGTGCGTGCCGAGCATAAGAATGAGATCAAGGGTCTTGTCCACGACTCCTCCGCTTCGGGACAGACGCTGTTTATCGAGCCTCTTGCAGTGCTTGAGGCTAATAATAAGCTCCGCGAGCTGAAGGGTAAAGAATCCGAGGAAATAGAAAAGATACTCTCTGAGCTTTCGATGAAGGTCGCTTCATCCTCGGGCATCATCCGCGTCGATTATAAGGCTATGACAGACCTTGACGTGATCTTTGCACGCGCGTCCTATTCCTCCGATATTATGGGTATCCGCCCCAAAACCGGCGCGAAATCGATAAAGCTCGTCCGTGCAAGACATCCGCTCATTCCCAAAAGTAAGGTAGTACCAATTTCGGTTGAGTTCGGAGATAGGGACAACGCGCTTATCATCACCGGTCCCAACACCGGCGGCAAGACGGTAACGCTCAAGACGCTCGGCTTGCTTTCGATGATGGCGCAAAGCGGCTTGTATATTCCTGCAGACGACGGAAGCACGCTCCCGATATTCGATGGGGTGCTTGCCGATATCGGCGACGAGCAAAGCATCGAGCAGTCGCTCTCCACCTTCTCGTCGCATATGGTTAACGTTGTTTCGATACTCAAGGAATGCTCTTACGGCTCACTCGTTCTGTTTGACGAGCTCGGCGCAGGCACCGACCCGACCGAGGGCGCGTCGCTTGCTATAGCCATTCTCGAGCGTGTCCGTGCATCGGGCGCCATCGTTGCGGCGACCACCCACTATTCCGAAATCAAGATATACGCGCTCGATACAGAGGGCGTGTTGAACGCTTCCTGCGAATTCGACCTCGCAACGCTTAAGCCCACCTACCGCCTTATTACCGGCATCCCGGGCAGAAGTAATGCGTTTGAAATATCCTTAAGGCTCGGTATGGACGAAGGCGTCATAGCCCGTGCAAAGGAGCTTCTTGCAGACGACAATATTCGCTTCGAGGACGTCATAGTCCGACTCGAGGAGACCGAGCAGGATCTCCGTAAGGAAAGAAGCGAGTCGGAAAGAGCGAGAGCCGAGGCATTGCGTATCCGCGAGGAGGCGGCGCGTAACGCTAAGGAAATGCAGGATCGCGCAGAGGCGGAGCTTGACCGCGCAAGAGCTCAGGCTCAGCGTATCCTCGATGCCGCAAAGGCGTCGAGCAATCAGGTCTTCGAGCAGCTCAATGAGCTAAAAAAGGCAGACGCAAAGCGTCTCGAGCTTGCGAGGATCGAGGAGGCGCGTAAGGCGATCCGGCAAAACCTCAAGGATACCTCCGCTTCGATAAACGACGTTGAGGAATACGAGGTCGAAGAGGAAAACTACGTTCTTCCGCGCCCGCTTCAGGTTGGAGATAAGGTGCTCCTTGCCGATATCGGCAAGGAAGCGATCGTAAAGAGCATCTCCGGCGAGACCGTCTTCTGTAAAATGGATAGGTTTGAGTCCAAAACAAACATCAAAAATATCCGCTTGCTTGCAAACTCCGCTGCTGTTGAGAAGCAGAAAAAGGATAAGGGCAAGGCACAGTATACCCACAGCGTGTCTGCCGTCCGTAACGAGATAGACGTACGCGGCAATATCGGCGACGACGCCTGGTTTATTATCGATCGCTATCTCGACGACGCCATCCTTGCGGGACATGAGCAGGTCTCGGTCATCCACGGTAAGGGAACAGGTGCGCTTCGTGCGGCGCTTTGGCAGTTCTTCCGTCAGGATAAGGCGAGGATAAAATCCTTCCGCTCGGGCCGCTACGGTGAGGGCGATCTCGGCGTCACCGTCCTTGAGCTTAAGGTAAAGAAATAAAAGAAAACACCGTCGACTGACGGTGTTTTTGACTTCATAGCGTTAAGCTGTATCCGAATAGGTGTTTTTGTCGCTTGCGCGGTTATTGTTTTTTAGTGATTTGAGGTTATAATGTATTTATAAAGAAACAGGAGGACTGCATTTATGTACAATGTCGGCGAAACGATAGCAACGCTGCGAAAAGAGGCGGGTCTGACACAGGAAAATCTTGCGAATATGCTGGGAGTATCGTCACAAGCTGTATCGAAGTGGGAAACGGGTACGACGATGCCCGATATAATGCTGCTTCCGCTTATTGCAGACGTTTTCGATACAGATATCGACACGCTGTTTGGCAGAAGAGTAAGGTCAATGAACAAAAAGCTTACGAAAGATAATATCCACGAGGAAATGTATAATTCGTTTTTCGAAATAATGCAGCATTTTTGGTGTCAGTACGAAGGAAAGGATGCTGTAGACGTCAGAGATGACGCGAAAAAAGCAAGGGAAGCAATAAAGAAATATACAAATTCACAAACAATGGTGTTGTCGAATATCGAGGGTAACGGTGTATTCGCCGATTGCGACATAGCTCTTACGTTCAATAAGGAAAAAAATGAGATAGCGAAGCTTTTCGACGATGATTCTGCTTGGAAGGTGCTAAAACGCTTTGCAGACGGCGATACTCGTAAAATATTCAAATTCATAGTCGAAAACCGAGAAAAATCCTTCACCTCATCTTTCATTGCCACAAAATGCGAAGTAGAATTGACGTCGGCGGAAAGGGCGCTTCGACATCTTTTGGAAATGAATCTTTTAGGACGCAAGGACGTAGATACGGGTGACGGAACAATATACGTGTATTTCGCTTGGGGATTGCATAAGCTTCTTCTGTTTTATGCAATGCTTACGCTCGCCTCGCGACTAGGCAACTATGTTGAACATTACAGAGGAGGTTTTATGTCGTGACGGGAAGTCCGTTGGGATGGCTATCACTGCTTGCTAAACGTATGCGCTTTGGTATAAGGATCGTACGAGCATGCCGTGTAAAGGGATATTCTTTGAAAAAGAACGGCTTCCTTTGGTGGACGGGCAGAAACAAAAGCAAGAGTTGGAATTTTACGATAACCACACCGAACGAAAGCCTGTGCGTTAAGATGATCGGAGTAAGAAGCAAACGTATTCTGTACGGATTTGTTGACGAAGAAAGATACGAGATCAAGGACTACACTTTTGCCCTCGCTCATACAATGGACAGCTTTGAATACGTGCTAAAACCGAAAGAACGTTATGTGTTTGAAGAAAACGCGACTCCGTGCATCGTTATGATTCCCGAAAGTGTAAAGGTGACGGTTCGTAGCAGCACATCTCAAAGAAGCAGAAGCGAAATAGGAAATAATGATCAAACTCCCGAAGGCAGATTCTATTTGTCGGACAAGTTCATAGCAATGCTTAAAGAAAACACCGTCGACTGACGGTGTTTCGGTTTGAAGACTTTGTCTGCAAACCGGTCAGAGTGAGAGAAATGAGGATATTTTTGGCGAAAAACGAGCGTCGGCGTACGCTTGTACGACAGTCGAGTTTTTCGTCAAAGCCCTTGAAAATACAATAAAAATTCATATTCCTATAAAAAGAGAAACAAGCTTCAGGTTAAAATGAAGCTTGTTTTTTGTGAGTATAATTCTTTCAAGGGCACAAATGGACCATTTGTCTTCGGTCTGAAACACCGTCGACTGACGGTGTTTTGTTTTATCCGAAAACCTCAAATGCGGCTATAACGTCGATCATTTCGGGCTGAATCTTATCTCTGCCGTATGCATCGTAAAATCGGTCACGGTATTCTTCTGTGTGCAGATTGAAATTGAGTGTCCAAGCGCCCCAGAACAGATCGATGTGCCTGTCTCCGACACCGCCGTTTCCAAGGTCGATAAACCCGCTGAAGCGCCAATCGTTTAGCAAAATGTTCGGCAGACAGTAATCCCCGTGAAGCAGAACGTCACACTTCAGTCGATGCTTGTTCTCGTCAACGATCTTAAACGCTTCGTCCGCACTTGAATAAACGAAGCTGCCGTCAAAAAGCGAAACGTCGAAGCAGCCACGTGTATAATTGTCGAATGCGGTTTGTATGTAAACCTCGTTGCGATTTTGTATTGGACAGTCGGATGCATCGAGCTCGTGAAGCATCCTGAGCCGCTCTGCGATCGTGTCGCAAAGTCGCTTTGGGTCTGAAAGATATACTTCAAATATGCAGTCCTCGCCCGCGACGCGCTCTGTCAAAAGCCAGTCTTCATCGTCGCTGAAATACTCAAGTACGGGTGATGAAAGCCCTTTTTTATGAAAGTAATCGGTCATCAGCGCCTCGTTTTTAAGACTGCCTTTTTTTGATCTCTTCAGAAAGTAACCGTTGTCTTTGTCGATAAACCATACACGAGCATCACGTGAGCAGCTGCTGTCGTACACCGGCGCGTCCTTAAGAATGGGATGTACCCGACTCGGAAATTTATCGATATCTATGCTTGTCAAAACTCTTTTCATTGACATTCACCGAAATACATATTTTCAATAAACAGTCCTGCGAAGCAGTCGCTGTCGGCAAGCTCGACCACCTCGGTCATCTCTGCTATCGTCTCCGACTCAAATAAATAATTCTTGCTCAGCAGCGCCATCGATGCACCGCCTATGGCGCCCTCGACAGCGTAATAGGGAAGCGATGCAAATCCCTTCGGAAGCAGACCGATAAGCTCGGCGTTATTTACGTTAAGCCCGCGTCCGAAGCTGCCCGTAACGTAAAGCCGCTTTATCGATTCGGGTGTAAGATTTGCGTGCTCGATAAGCGTGAGTATCCCCGCACAAACCGCCGATTTTGCAAGCTGAAGCTCGGCGATATCCTCAGGCTTCAGCGTGACTCCGTCAAAGCTCGGAATGGGCTTGATGACGCTTCCGTCAAATGCGACGTATTTGTTTTTCAAAAGATATGCAATCGCATCTATCAAGCCGCTTGCACATAATCCGCTCGCTTTTGCATTTTCATCGACCGTCGTGATGCTTATTTCGCCGTCAGCTTCGTCGATCTTGCATATCGCGCCGCCCCTTGCGGGCATACCGCAGCTGATGCTTGCGCCCTCGAATGCCGGTCCTGCAGGTGTCGAGCAGCCGTAAAGCCGCTTTCCGTCCCATAAAAAGCACTCGTTGTTAGTGCCGACGTCAAGCAATACTGCGGGCTCGTCGAAATCAAGCATGCCTGACTGTATAACCGATGCAATTGCGTCGCCGCCGATATACGCGTCTGCACATCTCATATAATATCTGTTGCCGATCATATTTCCGAAAAGCGACTTTGGAGTAAAGGGTGCAGTCGCAATGTCACTCGGGTCGAATCCTGCAAGAAAATGAAGCATTATCGTGTTTGCGGCGATGACGTAAAATTCTATTTCCTTTCCGAACCGTTTTGCGGAATCTGCCAAAGCACGGTTTATCATATCCGATAACGCTTTGTGCTTGTCGGAGCTTCCGTCGATCCTCGAAATAACGTCTGCGCCGTGTATTCTCTGAGGATTATCCGCGCTGTCGCCGAAGATAAGCTTACCGTCGGGGAGAGAAAAATATCTTAATGCGACCGTTGTCGTTCCGACGTCAACCGCGCAGGCAAAGCAGGGCTTGTCACCGCTTATCGGGTCGGGCTTTACTCTTACGGATGAGTCGCCCTTGAAGTCGGGAGATACCGATTTGGGCACTGTGATGACGCAATCTCCGCTGACTTTTGCAAAGCAGGCAAGTCGGTATCCGAGCTTAAGCCTTTCACCGAGAGCGAGCGACTCGTCGTCATTCACATCCGAGGCGCATCCCTCGATAATGACGGCGCAATTTCCGCATACTCCGCGTCCGTCGCAGGGCATATCGAACGAAAATCCGCTCTCTCGAATGATCGTCGAAACACTCGTTGTTTCAAAATATTCTTTTAAAAATTCTTCCTGACCGCAACGCACACAAGCCTTAAAAGTCATAATGAATGCTCCGATATATTGATAAAAATATTGTACCAAAGAGGCGACTGTTTGTCAATTACGCATTAAGCTTTCCTTGACAAAATTCATAGGCGGTGTTATTATATATTTAAGAAAGAAAAAGCGAGGTAATGGTATGAGCTCTGCTGACAAGTCATTCATCGAAACCTGTAAGGATATAATCGAAAACGGCACTCCCGTTTTTGATGAGCGTGTGCGTCCGCGCTGGGAGGACGGCACCCCTGCGTACACTATAAAAAAGTTCGGTGTTGTAAACCGTTATGACCTTGAAAAGGAATTTCCGCTTCTCACCATCCGCCCTATCTCGCTCGAAAAGGCTGTTGACGAAATTCTTTGGATCTGGCAGAAAAAGTCCAATAACGTAAACGACCTCAACAGTAAGATATGGGACGCCTGGGCTGACGAAAACGGCTCGATAGGCAAGGCGTACGGCTACCAAATGGGAGTTAAGCATAAATATCGCGAGGGCGAATTTGATATGGTCGACCGCGTTTTGTATGACCTTAAGAATAACCCCTGCTCGCGTCGAATTATGACGAATATGTACAATTTTCAGGATCTTTCCGAAATGGCGCTCTATCCCTGCGCGTATTCGATGACCTTTAACGTTGTCGACGGAAGACTCTGCGCGATACTAAATCAGCGCTCGCAGGATATGCTTGCCGCAAACGCATGGAACGTCGCTCAGTATGCGGCTCTTGTAATGATGCTTGCGCAGGCGTCGGGCTTGAAGGCGGGCGAGCTTGTTCACGTTATTGCCGACGCGCATATCTACGACCGTCACATTCCCATCGTCAAGGAAATAATCGAACGCACTCCGTTCGATGCACCCAAGGTCACGCTCGACCCGACGATCACCGATTTCTATGCCTTCACTCCCGAAAGCTTTAAGGTCGAAAACTACGTTCACGGCGAAAAGATCGGCAGATTCCCGGTTGCGGTATAGGTGATATATGAAATTAGTTGTTGCAGTTGATAAAAATTGGGGCATCGGATATAAGGGCGAGCTGCTTGCACGCGTCCGTGCGGACCTGCGCAATTTCCAAAGCATCACCAAGGGGCACACGGTCGTCCTCGGCTCGAAGACGCTTTCCACCTTTCCCGGCGGACGTACGCTGAAGGACAGAAAGAATATTATCCTTTCACGCCGTCCCGACTATCAGCCCGAAAACGCGATCGTTATGCACTCTGTCGACGAGGTCATAAGGTATGCCGAAAACAGTGATGAGGAGATATTCGTCATCGGCGGCGCTACCGTTTACGAGCAGCTTCTTCACTGCTGTGATACTGCGTTTGTAACCAAGTTCGATAAGTCGTTTGAATGCGATGCGTATTTTGAGAACCTCGATGAATCCCTCGAGTGGTATCTGTCCGACGTCGGTGAAGAGCAAACGACCGATCCCGAAACCGACAGCGAAGAGGGGATGACCTTCCGCTTTTGTACCTATAAGCGAGTAAATAAATGAACGAAGTAATTATACGTGAATCAAAATACGAGGATCGCGAATCGGTCCATCGTCTTTTGCTCCTGATCGCCGAGCTTCACCGTAACGGAAGACCCGATATGTTTGGCGATCTCGTCAGTAAATACGACGTTAATCAGGTCGGTCAGCGCCTCTCTGCCGAGGATAACGGCGTGTTCGTCGCAGAGACCGACGGAAAAGTCGTCGGATACGTTTTCTGCGATATTATAAGCGAGGGCAACGGCTTGACGCTTTATATCGACGACCTTTGCGTTGATCCCGAGTCGAGAAGCCACGGTATAGGAACAAAACTGCTCGACAGAGCGAAGGAATATGCCGAGGAGAAGAACTGCCAATGCGTGATGCTCAACGTCTGGGAATTCAATGAAAATGCCGTTGAGTTTTATAAAAAATACGGATTTAAAACACGTACCCGACATATGGAGATAATACTCTGAAGGAGTACATAATGAACATAATGCGATTTTTGACCCCGAAAAGTAAGGTTGCCTTCCTTGAATCGGTTGCTACTGTGCGAAACGGGTTTGAAAAGATGACTTATCATAAATATCGCGCAATTCCCGTAATATCGCCCGACGGAATATACGTCGGCACAGTTACCGAGGGAGACCTGCTCCGCAGTATGCTCAGTAACGGCGGAAGCGATATGCGAGAGCATGAAAAGGTGTGTATAAAGGACGTTGTCCGTGAGGGATGGAACCCTGCGGTAAGCGTCACCTGTACCGTGGATCAGTTGTTTTCTCGTGTTGCCGAGCAGAATTTTGTGCCCGTCGTTGACGATAGGGGAGTATTTATCGGCATCGTTACCAGAAAGGCTGTAATAACCTTTTTGACCGACGTTTACGAAAGATCAAAGAACGGTAACAAGGCATGAAAAGATTTTTAAGTATTGCTCTTTGCTGTTTCCTGCTGCTCGCGTCCTGCGGAATCGAAGCAGACACCTCTTCGCAGAATGAAAGTGCAGGCGAAACGTCCACGGATGTCGACGTGACCGAGGGTGCAAAGAGAGTTATCAATTCTCTGAACTATAAGAATAACGGAAAAATGTCGGATAACGACGGACCTGCCTTTGCGGTCTATTCAAAAAAAGGCTATAACGGCGCATCCGTGGTGGTGGATATCGCAGATTCCGAAATCAATACGCTCCTTCCCGACGGACGCTACGTAAACGGATACTGCTTCCTCGGTCTGGACGTATATGACGGCAGCTATTGGACAAACTGTGCCGACGTCGGCTTGTGCTGGTCGGGCGAAAACGGCGGCTGGCATATTTTCTATAATATCTACGAAACGCTTCACGAGGATATGCGCTCTTGGTATGAGTCGGGTAAGATGCTTCCGAAAAACGGAAGATATCGACTGACGCTTACGGTGACGCGAAACGACTACGTAAAGCTTACCGTCGAAAGCCTTGACGGTCCCTTCAGAGATTCGGTGGAGCTTGCAGTCAAGGGTGCGCTTGCCGACGGCAGCAATACCTCGATGCTCTTCAACGTCGCTCTCGACTATCCACCAAATACCAAGCTCGACAGCAACGGCAATGCGTGCGAGGACTGGGCGGAAATAACCCTTGCAAACAGCGATAAGGGTCTGTATTTCAAAAAGCTTCACGCGACCGAGCTTACGCTTTTCAAAAAGGGCGAGCCGCTGGATTGGGAGGACGATCTCATCTCCTCTGTCGGCATCTGGCCCGATAAAACGGTAAAGGAATTCGATTATTATCCTACCGAGGTGTTCATTTTTGACGGTAAACAGTATTACGTAAATCTTGATATGAACAGATAAGAAAAAAGCCAACGGGATTTCCCGTTGGCTTTTATTAATTCAGTCGTCGATTTCGCTGTTGTAGCGGATAACGCTGCCGTCAACTGCGTCGATGTCATACTCGTAATCGCAGCCGTTGCAGGAAAATTCGATTTCGTACTTGACCTCGCCTTTGTCTCTGTCAAGCTCGATCTCAAAGTCGTAAACGTCGGCTTCGCTTACGTTTGCGTGTGCGATAGCGGCAGCCTTGGCATCGTCGTAGGAGATAAGCTCGTCATCGGAGGGCATCGAGAAATCGGGAGCGGATGCGTGCTCGCCATCACGGTCGAAATTGAGTATCTCGCCGCTTACAGCGTCGATGTCGTAATCGTATTCATCGTAACCGTTGACAAATTCGATCTCGTATTCCTTCTTGCCGTCGTCGATTTCAAGCTTGATGCGAAGTCCCGAGATTTCTTCCTTGGAAAGCGATGCGTGCTCGAGAGCGATCGCCAATGCTGCGTCCTCGCCGATGCAGTCCTCGCCGGAAACTGCGCCTTCGTCGTCATCATCGTCATAATCATTGTCATCGTCGTCATCATAACGGTCGTCATCGTCATCATCGTATTTTATGAACGAGGACTGCTCGTATTTGATGATAGAGCCGTCTTCTGCCGAAACGGTAACTTCATATTCCTTTTCGCCGTATACGAATTCGATCTCGTACTCAAGCCTTCCGTCTTCATCGTCGAGCTTGATTTCACAGTAGGTAAGGTCAGCCTCGGTGAGTGCCTCGAGCCCTGCCTTGGTGAGAGCCGCATTCAAAGCCGCATCTCTGCCGATATCGTTTTTGTTCACGTCAACCGCAACGTCAACGATCTCCTTTTCAACCTCCTTGACGTCTCCGGTCTCTGCATCGATGTCGACCTTGTACTTGTATCCGTCGTAAATGAATTCGACCTCGTACTTGTTGCCGTCGTCAAGCTCAACCGAAATGAAGGTTACATCCTCGTAGTTGATCTTCTGGGAGCCGGTGGAGTAGCGCTTTGCGGTATCCTCGGTGATGACCTCGGCACCGTTAGCCGCTTTGGTATATTCGGGAGCAACCGGCTCGTTCTTGCCGCAGCCTGCAATAAGCAGGGAAATCGCGAGCGCGGAAACAGTCAGTAATAAAGCATTCTTTTTCATAGGTCTTGTTCCTTTCGTTGTTTTAGTTTACGCCTTTATTATATCCGCGAAAGATTAAAGTCTCATTAAGGAACTTTAATTTTTAAAAAAATTCAAAAAAATCAAAATCAACCTGTAGAATATAAAAGCAGGCCGCATTCCGCGACCTGTTTATTATAGATCCGCCAATGGCAAAACTACTGTGAATACAGACCCCTCGCCAAGAGTGCTTACGACAGAAATATCGCCGTCGTGCGCGTTTGCGATGTACCTTGCAAGCGGGAGCCCGAGACCGTTCCCGCTGCTTCTCGATTCGTCTGCGCGGAAGAATCTGCCCCATATCTTTTCAAGATGCTCTTCGGAAATACCGATTCCGTTATCTTCGATATCACATACGGCGTTTCCGTTTTCGGACTTAAGCGTTACCTTAAGCTCTCCGCCGACTCTGCCGTACTTGATGCCGTTTTCGCATAGGTTGAGAAGCATTCGGATGAGCATCGTCGTGTCACCGTCGACAAATACGTCTTGCTCTATATCGGAGACGACAATGATGTCCTTGTCCGAAGCAAGCTCGCCAGCCTGCTCGGTAACGCCCGAAACGATTTCACTCAGGTCAAGCCTTTCCTTGTTAACCTTTAAATGCCCCTTGTCAGCCCGTGAGAGCATCAGTAAGCAGGAAATAAGCCTAGACATTTCCTCTGCGGTTGCGTGTATCGATTCAAGCGATTTGCGTGCAACACCGATTGTTTCATCGGATTCGAGCGCCGCCTCGGCTTCCGAAATGATAACCGCCATAGGAGTTCGTAGCTCGTGCGACGCATCAGAGGTGAAGCGTTTTTCGTTTTCAAACGACTCCTGAAGTCGGTCGAGCATAAGATCGAACTCGTTTGCGAGCTTGTGTATCTCGTCGCCTCCGTCGGCAAGCCCTATTCGCTTCGTTAGATCCTGACCACTGTTAATCATTTCAGCAGAATCGGCGATCCTCTTGACCGGCTTGAATGCGCTTCTCGTTATCCAATAGCCGACGACTGCCGCAATCACGATAAGAATAGGGAAGGTGACGAGCGCAAGCTTGACTATCGCGGAAAACGCGTGCTCGCTTCCGCTTGCCGTCATAACTCCGCGTACCGTAACCATATATCCCTTGCCGACGTCTCGCGTCAGATCATATACGTACTGAGCCTGCTCACTCGAGCCGATGGTCTGCAGCTCGTCGCTCGAAAGCTTAAGCGATCTGTCAAAGCCTGTCGGTAAGCGGCCGTAAAGCAGCTTTCCGTCGCTGTCGTAAACCGCAATATATACGCCGTCGTTGTAATAATCGAGATCGTCGTCTATGTCAAGCCGACCGAATCGGTAATCGATCTCCTTGAAGCTGTCGTCGACCGCATCGGTCAGCTTCAGCTTTGTTTCCTCGTATACAGTCCTTTCACTTGCGGAAATCAGGAAAAAGAGCATTGCCGCAAAAAGAATTATCATGATAAAGGTAAACCAGAAGGTCACCCTGAGCTTTATCGATATTCTCTTCATTCCGCCACCTTCAAAACGTATCCCGCACCGCGTACCGTGTGTATCAGCTTTGATTCAAAGCCGTCGTCGATCTTTCGACGCAGATACCTTATATAAACGTCAACTACGTTTGAGCCGCCCTCGTAATCGTAATTCCAAATGTGCCTGCTGATGCGCTCCCGCGAGAGCACCTTGCCCGAATTGCGGATTAGATATTCGAGAATATCAAACTCCTTGCTCGCAAGCTGTATTATTTTATCGCCTCGCTTGGCAGTTCGTGCATCGCAATCGACGGTGAGATCACCGACCGAAAACAGATTACTAACGTTGCCCGAGCTGCGCCTTATCATAACCCTTATGCGTGCGAGGAGCTCATCGGTAGCAAACGGCTTGACAAGATAATCGTCCGCGCCCGCGTCAAGCCCTGCGACCCTGTCGGAAATGCTGTCCTTTGCCGTCAGCAGGATAACCGGCGTTTTGTCCTTCTTCGCTCTGAGTGTACGAAGAACGTCGAGTCCGCTTTTGCCCGGGAGCATTATATCAAGCAGTATTGCATCATATTCGGCACCGCGCAGATAATCCTCGGCATCGTCGCCTCGAAGGCAGGGATCCACGCTGTAATGCTCATTTATCAGCGCCTGCGATATGAGTCGATTCAACGATTTTTCATCTTCAACGACGAGAATTCTCATAATATCACTCCTTCCGATCATATGATACAACGAAAAAGGTTAAAGCTACATTAAAATTATAACATAAATTGTATTCTTAGTCAATGAAAAAGGACGGCTTGTCGATGCCGTCCTTTTATGCTTTAAAGAAGCTTGTTGTTGAGTCGTACGAATTCCTTGGCTTCCTCTGCGGTAAGGGTGCGAGAAAGCAGGACTGCGGAAAGATATACGTGCTTTGCGATGTCTGCAGAGCCTTCGCTTTCGGGGTTTTCAAGAAGCTTTTTGATGATCCTGTTGTCAAGGTTTACGGTAAGAGTTTCGCTGTTGGGCATCTTGAATGCCTCTGCACCGGAATTCATATTGTACATTCTCATCATATCGGCGAAGCGTCTGCTTTCCTCAGAAAGCGAGATGAGCGCTGCGGCACCGTCCTCACCCAAAGAGGTGAAGCTTACGTTGACGTCCTCGCGACCGATGACAGAAGCAAAGAGGGAAGTCAACGCTTCGGTGTTGTCGGCAACGCTTTCCTCAAAGCCTGAGTCGATCCTGCGGAACTTGATCTTTTCGTTCTTGCTTTCAAAGTACTGTGCAAAGCTGTTGTCGATTATATTGTCGAGCACGAGAACCTTTGTGCCCTTGTCGGCAAATATTCCGAGATAATAGCTCTGTGCATCCTTGTCGTTCGTGTAATAGACGGTTCCCTCGTCCTTGCCGTCGAGGTATTCGCTAATCGTTGCGTATCCGCCGTCGGCAAGCTCGAACATAATGCTGTTTCGTGCGGAATCTCCGAACTTTTCATCGCGCATACAGGCATACTCGAAATAGGGCTTCATGTCGGGCCAGCTCTTTTCAAGTGCCTCTCTGTCGGTGTTGAACATCGCGTTGAGCTTGTCGGCAACCTTTTTCGATATGTGAGACGCGATCTTGCGTACGTATGCGTCGTTTTGAAGATAGCTTCGCGAAACGTTCAGCGGAAGCTCGGGACAGTCGAGAACGCCGCGGAAGTTTACAAGATGCTCGGGGCAGGCGCCCTTGATGTTGTCGGCGACGAAAACTGAGTTGTAGAACAGCTTAAGCTCGCTTTCGGTGGAGTCGTATCCGCTTTTTCTCTTGGGAATAAACAGCACTCCCTTGAAATTCAGGGGATAGTCGGCAACGATGTGGAGCTTGAAGAGCGGGTCCTCGTAATCGTTGAAGACCTTTTTGTAAAACTCGTTGTATTCCTCGTCGGTAACGTCGGAGGGACGTCTCTGCCATAAGGGCTGGGTATCGTTGATGACCGATTCGCTGTCGCCTTCGATAAGCACTATCTCATATGGCATAAACGCGCAGTATCTCTCAAGAACGCCTCTCAGCTTCACGTTATCGAGGTAGGCCACCTCGTCGTCTGCTACGTGCATGATTATTTCGGTGCCGTGGCCGTCTCTTTCGCAAATGCTGCTTTCGAATTCGCCGTCGCTGTTGCAGGACCAATGCACGCCATCGCCGCCCTTGTAGGAGCGGGTGAACATTTCGACTTTTTCGGCAATGATGAACATCGAATAAAAGCCGAGACCGAAGTGCCCGATTATGCCGCTGTTGCTTTCGTTTTCGTATTTGGAAATGAACTCGACCGCGCCCGAAAGAGCGATGTTGTTGATATAACGATCTACCTCTTCGGCGTTCATACCGATGCCGTTGTCGGTCACGGTAATGGTACGTTCGTCCTTGTCGGCTTTAATTGTAATGCGGTAAGCAGTCTCGTCGTCGGGAGCCTCACCGAGCGAAATAAGACGCTTGTGCTTGGTAATTGCGTCGCAGGCGTTTGATGCGACCTCGCGAATGAAAATATCCTTTTCGGAGTAAAGCCACTTTTTAATAATTGGGAACAGATGCTCGGTATCGACCGAAAGTGCGCCCTTTGCCATTTTTATCATCCTTTCAAATTAAGAGAATCGGCTTTTATGCCGATTCTCCGTACTGTCAAAATCGATTATTCAGCGTCGCTGTTTTCAGCGGTCTCCTCGGAAGCATCTTCCTCGAATGCGCAAGCGATGTCGTCCTCTGCGATTTCAAAATCGTCGAAGTCACCGTAGAGCTCGTCGAATTCATCGAAGAATTCCTCGTCCTCGAGCTGTGCCTTCTTACGCTCCTGATAGTCGGTTACGAGAAGATATGCACCTGCCGCACCGCCGATAGCGCCGAATACGCCGAATGCTCTTGCGAGATTCTTTCTCTTTTCAACGTTTACGAGGCAAAGAATAAAGAAGGTGACTGCCTGAACGAGAAGCGAGATACCGATAATGGGTCTGAACTTTTTCATAATAAATACCTCCGTGATTATGAATATAAATGTCTGTTATTTACTGCAGTTGAGCTTTAAATACTCGTTGATGAAGTCGTCTAGGTCGCCGTCCATAACCGCCTGTATGTTGCCGGTTTCGCAGTTTGTGCGGTTGTCCTTGACAAGCGTGTAGGGCATAAATACGTACGAGCGGATCTGGCTGCCCCATTCGATGTTCATTTTGGTGCCGGTGATGTCCTCAACGCGCTCGAGATGCTCGCGTTCCTTGATCTCCAAAAGCTTACTCTTGAGCATCTTCATTGCGGTCTCGCGGTTCTGAACCTGGCTTCTTTCGGTCTGACAGCCTACGACTATGCCGGTGGGGATGTGGGTTATTCTGATAGCAGAGTCGGTCTTGTTAACGTGCTGACCGCCTGCGCCGCTTGCACGGTGCGCGTCGATCTTAAGATCGGCTTCGTTAATTTCGATGGTGATCTCGTCGTTGAATTCGGGGAGCACCTCGACCGATGCAAACGACGTATGTCTGCGTCCGCTCGAGTCGAAGGGGGAGACTCGCACAAGTCTGTGAACACCCGATTCGCTCTTCAGGTAGCCGTAGGCGTTTTCGCCCTCTACCATAAAGGAAACGCTCTTTATGCCTGCTTCGTCGCCGTCAAGATAGTCGAGAACCTTAAGCTTGAAGTTCTTTTTTGCGGCATACTGCGAATACATTCGATAAAGCATCTGTGCCCAGTCCTGCGCCTCTGTGCCGCCTGCGCCGGGGTGGATGGAGATGATGGCGTTGCTGCCGTCGTATTCGCCCGAAAGAAGAATTTCGATCTTCTGTCGTTCATATTCCTTTTTTACTGCGTCAAGGTCGCTCAGTACGTCCTCAACAACGCTGTCGTCGTCCTCCTCGATCGAAAGGTCGATAAGCGTTTCGATATCGTCAAAGCTTCTTTTCAATGCAAGGTAACGCTCAAGCGTGCCCTTCTTGAACTTAAGCTGCTTCAATACCACCTGGGATTCCTGCGGCTTGTCCCAAAATCCTGCCTCGGCGGTCTTGTTTTCAAGCTCCTCAACCTCGGTCCTGAGTGTTTCAAAGCCGATTGAATCGCCGAGATCCTTTATACCTTCGGCAAGCTCACCTAACGAGAGCTTTGCCTGCTCAAGCTGTAAAATCACAAACGGGTCTCCTTAATATTTCTCTTCAAGAATATTATATTCAAAATCGCCTTTTATGTCAAGCGTTTTAGACCATATTGATTTGTCATTATTGTGAACTTTTCTTGCCCTTGCTAATCACAAAAAAGAAAAAGCACCCGAGGGTGCTTTGATATACGTTGCGACAAGCGTACCTGTAAGCCGAGTTCTGTCGTGAACAATCATCTATCTTGGATTTATGTTGCCATAAACCTCTTTGCCACCTCCATAGGGGCTGCCGAGCAAGCATATGCCCCCGCCACGGTGTTGCTCCGGATAGGGTTTACATGGCTGTGCCGTCTCCGACACACCGGTGAGCTCTTACCTCGCCTTTCCATCCTTACCAAGAAAATCTTGGCGGTTTATTTCTGTTGCACTGGCCCTAAAGTCGCCTTCGGCAGATGTTATCTGTTATCCTGCTCTGTGGAGCTCGGACTTTCCTCACTGTATGAGCTTTCGCTATGATACAGCGCGATTGTTCGGTACGGTCGCTTGCAAATTGTAACATATCATTTTAATTTTGTCAAATATCTTGATTATTTTTTTTGTAAGTTATATAATAAATCAGTTATATTGTTTTGGAGGTGTTCTCCGTGTTAAAGGAATATGCAAACGAATACGCGGGCAAATACGTAGGGTTTGTCGGTATGGGTGTTTCAAACCTTCCCGTCATCCGCCTCTTTGCTGCCGCGGGTGCCAAATGCATCGTAAGAGATAAAAACGATCTTTCCAAGCGCGACTTTTTTAAGGAGCTTACCGATCTCGGGGTTGAATTCATTTTCGGTGAAGGGTATCTCGACTCGATCGGCGAGTCGCTCCTGTTTTTGTCACCTGCTGTAAGACCCGATCTTGAGGGAATAAATGCCGCTCGTGAAAACGGAACACGCGTTACGAGCGAGATGGAGGAGTTTATGCGCCTCTGCCCCTGCAGGAAGATCGCGGTTACCGGCAGCGACGGCAAGACGACCACAACAACGCTGATTTCGAAGCTGCTGAACGCGCAGGGCTATAAGACCTGGCTTGGAGGGAACATAGGAAGAAACCTGTTCGCAACGCTTGACGAAATATCGGTCGACGATATTGCGGTTATCGAGCTTTCGTCCTTCCAGTTAATGAAGCTCTCTCAAAGCCCCGAAATTGCAGTTGTTACAAACCTGTCGCCGAACCATCTCGACTGGCATACCGATATGAACGAATACGTAGAGGCGAAAAAGCGAATCTTCGATTTTCAGGATAACGACTCGCTTCTTGTACTCAATGCCGATGACGGCTATTCAAGCGTATTTGCCGAAAGCGCAAAGGGAAGAGTCCGCACGATTTCGGGCAAAAACGAAACGAGCGACGTATATTTTAACGAGCAAGGTATTTTCGACCGCTCAGGGAATCTGCTCGTCCGCGATGAGGATATCCGCATCGTCGGCAGACATAATCGCTACAATTATTCTGCAGCCTATGCCGCTGTTATGGAGCTGGTGTCGGTTGATACACTCAACGAGGTTGCAAGGACCTTCGGCGGCGTCGAACACAGAATAGAATTCGTCCGTGAGATCAACGGAGTTAAGTATTATAATTCAAGCATCGACTCGAGTCCCTCGAGAACGACGGCCTGCGTAAATGCGTTTAAGACACCTATCATCGCCATCTGCGGCGGATACGATAAGAACATACCCTACGAGCCGCTCGGAGAGCTGTTTAAAAGCAGGGTCAAATATACCGTTTTGTGCGGCGCGACCGCGGCTAAAATATCCGCGGTATTCGACTCCGTCGGGTACACCGATTACGAAACGGTAACAAGTTTTGAGGACGCGGTAAGGGTTGCGTCGTCTCACTCTAACGACGGTGACAGCGTTGTGCTGACGCCTGCATCCGCAAGCTTCGATATGTTCAGAAACTTCGAGGAGCGCGGAAACCGCTTCAAGGAAATAGTCAACTCTCTCTAAGGAGGTATATATGGAAAAGCTTTATGGATTGATTGAAAACCTTACCTCGTATCCCGGTGTTTCGGGCTTCGAGGATATGGCGTTTGACGGTCTTTGCAAATATATCGAGACGCTCGGTATCTTCGACGAGACCGGTACGACCTCTGTCGGCAGCTTCTACGGCATTGTGAGGTGCGGTAAGGAAAACGCACCGCTCGTGCTATGTGACGCGCATCTTGACACCGTCGGCTTTGTCGTTACCGAGGTCTGTGAGGGCGGATTTTTGAGAATTGCGCCCATCGGCGGCATTGCGGCGAAGATACTTCCCGCCGCAGAGATCAACGTATACGGAAAGGAAATTGTAAAGGGCGTATTCGCATCCAAGCCCCCTCATCTTCAGGAGGCGGGCGAAAGTGAACGTAAAATGACGGTCGAGTCGGATATCAGCATTGACACCGGTTTGCCCTACGAAAGGCTTAAGGAGCTTGTACGCGTCGGTACCCCCGCAGGATTTCCTTGTAAGCTTACAAAGCTTTTGGGTGATAATCTCGCAGGTGCGGGCTTTGACGACAGACTTTGCGGTGCCGCTGTTATAAGGGCATTGCAGATGGTTGATAAGGAGTCGCTTAACGTTGACGTTGCATTCCAGTTCTCGGGTAACGAGGAGACCGGCTATAAGGGCGCAATGACCACGGCATACCGACTCAACCCCGATAAAGCAATCGTAATCGACGTTACTCACGCGTTCGTTCCCGGTGCACCCAAGATAAGAGAGGGCGTTCGCGCAGGCAACGGCTGCAATATTTGCTTCTCTCCGCAGACCAACCGTGCCTTCACCAAGCAGGCAATCGCGATTGCGGAATCCGAAAATATCCCGTATCAGCTTGCGGCGGCACCCGGAAGAACAGGCACCAACTCCAATGCCGTTCAGACCACTCGCAACGGCATTCCCACACTTCTCGTATCTATTCCGCTTAAGAATATGCACACTATGAGCGAGATCGTAAATATGAATGACGCACTCAACACTTCGCGACTCATCGCGGCGGTGCTCAAATCGATGTAAGGAGGAGAACGCTATGCTCAGATATCTCGAAAAATATTGCAACCTCCTCGGACCGTCGGGAATGGAGGACGCTGTTCGTGAGGCTATAATTGACGACATCAAGGACTCGGGCGCAGAATATGAGACCGACCCTATGGGCAACCTTATCGTTTTTAAGAAGGGTAAAAAGAGAAGAGACAAGAAGGTTCTGTTTTCGGCTCATACCGACGAGGTCGGATTTAAGGTCAAATATATCGACGAGGACGGATATCTTTGGTTTGATGCCGTCGGCGGTATCGACCGCAGAGTCGTCAGCGGCAGAAGGATTGTTTTCTGCGAAAGCAACGTTCGCGGTGTTGTTGCATCTAAAGCAATTCATATGCAGACCCTTGAGGAAAGGGGTAAGTGTGAGCCCATAAGCGAAATGCATATGGATATCGGCGCTGACAGCCGCGAAACCGCAAGTAAGTATATCACCGTCGGTGATTGCGCTACTTTTGAGCCAAATTACGAGGAATTCGGAGAAGGGCTTGTACGCTCCAAGGCGCTTGACGACAGATTCGGATGCGCCGTGCTCGTTGCTATGATCAACAGTGAGCTTGAATACGACACCTACTTCGCCTTCAACACCTGTGAGGAAATAGGCTGTGACGGCGCAAAGGAGGTAGCTCACCGCTTGAGACCTGATATCGTAATTGCGCTTGAGGCAACTACCGCAGGCGATATAGTCGGTGTACCAAAAAACAGATGCGCTTGCTCGGTAGGTAACGGCGCAGTGCTTTCGCTGATGGACAGAAGCACCATTTACAGCAGGGATCTCGTATTGCTTGCAACCGAGGTTGCCGATGAAAAGGGAATCAAGTGGCAGTATAAGAACGTTGTCGCAGGCGGTAACGAGGCGGGTGCATATCAGCGTGCCGCAAGCGGTGCTGAGGTTCTCGCCATAAGTGCACCTGCAAGATATATCCACTCTGCATCCAACGTACTTTCGATAGAAGATATGAAGGCTGTTGCCGATCTTGCCTCGGCATTGAACGAAAGGAGCTTTGAATAATGCTTAATCTTGTTAAAAAATATCAAAACGCGTTTTCTGTGTCGGGCTATGAATCCGAGCTCGCGGGAATTATTTCTAAGGATCTTGCTTCGGTCTGGGACGGCATTTCTCTTGATCCTATGGGCAACCTTATAGTATTCAAAAAGGGTAAGGACTCCTCAAAAAAGCTTATGATAGCGTCTCATATGGACGAAATCGGCTTTATGGTCGTCAATATTGAGGAAAGCGGTATGATCCGCGTTGCCCCCATCGGCGGTATTAATGCAATGGCTTCCTGCTATCATAACGTTAGGTTCCAAAATGGTGTGACGGGTATTCTCGTTGTTGAGGATGGCACTCGCGCGGCTGATCTCAATGCAAATAAGCTTTTCGTGGATATCGGTGCCGAAAACGCAGCTAAGGCAAAGCGCAAGGTCAAGGTAGGCGACGTCTGTGCGCTTGCCCCCATGTTCAAGAAGCTTTCCAACAAGAGATATGCCTCCAAGGCGTTTGACGACAGAGTCTGCTGTGCTATTTCCGCATATGCGGCGCTTAACTGTAAGACTCCCGCATACGATACGTTTTTCGTATTTACCACTCAGGAGGAGGTTGGCTGCAGAGGCGCGAAGCCCTCTTCGTTTACGGTTATGCCCGATTATGCAATAGCACTTGACGTTACTCCCGCACCCGCTTGCGGTAATCCCAGCCACCTCACGGCTAAGCTTGGTAACGGTGCAGCTATAAAGATCAAGGATTCCTCTGTTATATGCTCTCGTAAGATGGTAGACAGACTTACCGATCTTGCAGAGGCAAACGGAATCAAATATCAATACGAGGTGCTTCTCGCCGGCGGCACCGATACCTCTCAAATGCAGATTGCAGGCGCAGGCAGCCACGCTTGCTGTATCTCCCTGCCTACAAGATACGTACACAGCCCCGTCGAAACGATTGACGTTGACGACCTGAAGGCTTGCGCAGATCTTCTTATCGCATTTATCGAAAACGGCGCCGAATAAATAACGGAACGGATTATTAATATGTTCAACGAAAAGATTATAAATATGAGTCTGGAATGCGAGCGTGAGCTTGCCGAGGTTTTTGCAAGAGTCGATTCGATCGCTTTTAAAAATACCGAAAAGGTTATGTCTGTATTCCGTGAAAACCGATTGTCGGACAGACACTTCAATTCCACCTGCGGTTACGGATATAACGACGACGGCCGTGATCTGTGCGACAAAATGTTCGCAGAGGCATTCGGCGCAGAGGCAGGATTTGCACGTTCGCAGATCATTTCGGGTACTCATGCGTTAGCTATTGCTCTGTACGGCGTTTTGCGCCCCGGCGATACGATGCTTTCGGTTGCAGGTAAGCCTTACGACACGCTTGATAACGTCATCGGACTCGGTGACAGTGCAGACAACGGAGAGGGCTCGCTTATCGAATATGGCGTCAAGTACCGTCAGATCGCACTTGTCGATAAAAAAACGCTCGATCTTGATGCGATCAAAGCGGCACTTGACGAGGATAAGAGCATTAAGGTTGTTTTCGTACAGCGTTCAAAGGGTTACGACGACAGACGTACTCTCACTGTTTCCGAGATAAATGAGCTTTTCGTGCTCGTACGCAAGTATGACGGCGTTTATCTCGTTGTCGATAACTGCTACGGAGAATTCACCGAGACCGAAGAGCCCAAGGCAGATCTTTTGGTCGGCTCACTTATCAAAAACGCAGGCGGCGGTATTGCCGAAACGGGCGGTTATATAGTCGGAACCAAGCGTGCGGTCGAGCTTGCGTCTTATCGCTTGACGGTTCCCGGCATCGGACTTGAGGCGGGTGCGTCCATGGGCGCAACGAAGCCTATGATAAAGGGTTTGTTTTTTGCGCCTCACGTTACAGCTCAGGCTATAAAGACGGCACATTTTGCGGCTGCTATGTTTGAAAAGATCGGCTTTGAGTGTTATCCCGCATCGACGGAAAGCAGGAGCGACATTATTCAGACCATTCGTCTGCATAATGCAGAAAACGTTTTGAAGTTCTGTCGCGGTATTCAAAAGGGATCACCCGTCGACAGCTTTGTTACTCCCGAGGGCTGGGAAATGCCCGGCTATAACGATTCCGTCGTTATGGCTGCCGGTGCCTTCACTCAGGGAAGCTCGATCGAGCTTTCTGCCGATGCACCTCTGCGCGAGCCGTATCTCGTTTATATGCAAGGTGGCTTGACCTACGAAAGCGGAAAGCTCGGCATTATGACCGCGCTTGACGAAATGCTCTCCGAATAAAGAAAAAGGACGGAATTATCCGTCCTTTATTTTATTCGAAGCACTCTACGGTGCCGAGATAGAGCGGGGTCAGCGTATAGTTGTCAATAACCATATACACAAACGGACTGTTTGCGATAAAGAGTCTTGAATAATCGGGCTGAAACTCGGTGTTAGTGTATGCTTCATCGCCGTTTGAAATTCCGTTTTCATTAACGCTGATTTCGGTATGATTCAGAATTTGCGAAATATAGATGTCCGAATTTGTGATCCTGCCAAAATCTCCGTCTTTGTCAAATGCGTTGGAAAATTTCATATTTTTAAGCGATTCTGCGATATTACCTTCGGCTTCGATTGTAAAAGTTGGCATCATAAATCCGCAGGAGCCGTAGTCGCCGTCGAGGTACATCTGTTTAAAATAATCGCTGTCGAGTTTGTCAATAATATCCTCTAAGGCAATGCCGTCATTTGGGAGGAGAACTACCATACTGAGCCCGTACTCTAATCCGATGACAACGCCTTCGCAATCGATATTTTCGAAAGAAAAATTGACCATTCCGGTAATCATATCAACTTCGGTTACGAATCCGTTGGATTGCATAAACCCCTGCTTTTCGTCAAGCAGCTTGACACGATTTCTCCACTTGACAGCAAGCTTGAAATCGGTAGCAAAAATGCATTTTGCGCTTCTTTCGATGCCGCTCAGCACTTCGTTGAGCGCACCGTTGTACCATGCGTCGATCGCTTCTGCCAAGCTGCTGCTGAAATGCGTTTTAAAAGCGTCCAAACCGTAACACTGATAAACGGTTTTCAGAAAATCAACGTCGATACTCAAGTCGCCGTCGAACCAGACGGCACCGTCAAGGCTTGCGTCTGCGTCTGCTTGCAATCTGTCTTTCAGATTCTTAAAGACCCGATTAATGCTTTTGATATCTTCGCTGCCCAAAGCATCGATAAGCTGCTCGTGTGTTTCATTTCCTGCACCGTTGGCAATGCAGGAGAGTATATATGAAACCGAGATAGGGGAGAGAACGTTGTTTTTGCCGCTCTCGTACATGCTTGCAAACACGTTATAGCCGAAATCGTTGATGCCCGACAAAGTCTCTTTGTCAGTGATTGTATCGTCGGGCGGTAACGGTGTATTCTCAGACTCTGAGCCATCGGGAACGTCTTCGTATTCTTCATTGTCGTTACCGACTTCACTATCGACATCTTCTGAAGAGTCTTGACTGATATCCTCGCCTCCGGAATTGTACGAATCTCCGAACAGCGAGTCCATAATATCAACGTATCCCTCATTGACAAAAATATCGTCGGGTGTGATCACGTAGTCATCGTTGACGGGCGGCACGGGCTCGGGAGTGTCATCCGGGTTGCCGTCAGGCGTTTCGTCGGGCTGAGACTCATCATTGACATTCGGTTCATCGTACCTATCGTTGTCGTCACCGGTGCTTCCGTCTTCTTTTTCTTCCGATTGATCCGGAATGAAGTCGATCTCGTTATTCTTCGATTCCTCCTGCGTTTCATCAACGATACCGTTAGAGTGCGCCTTGTCCTCCGCAACGTATCCGTCGTTTTGGAAAACATTGAAGAATCCGCTGTTTGTTGCAAATACGGTGAACATCATAATGCAGACCAAAAGACCTGCAGCCCAAGACGTATACTTCCTTCTCATCGTGGCTTGGTGCCTTTGCATTTTGGCGAGCTTGTCGTCAACGAGCTTTTTGAATTCTTCGTTATTTCTCATTGTCATCATCCTCCTCCAAAATGCTTTTTAAGGCTTTTTTGCCTCTGTATATCAGATTTTCTATCTGCTTCTTGTTTTTGTGCATAACTCTTGCCGCTTCTTCATACGAGAGATCTTCGAAATACACGAGATGTATGGCGATCCTGTAATCGTTTGGTAGCTTTTTCATTGCTTCGTGTAGGTGCTTTTTTTCTTCATCTGCTATGACCGAATCCTCAAGTGATCTTTCGTCGTCAGTCGGCTCGTGATATAGCTCGTCAAGCGGAATATATGATCTTTTGGTCTCTTTTCTCAGCCAATCGAGCGCACGAGACCTACCTATCATATACAGATAGGTTTTCAACGTAACTTTGAAATTGTACTTTTTCGGTTTGAAAATAATGTACGCGAAAACGTCTGCCGCGATATCCTCGGCAACGTCTACGTTGTTTACGTAGCGGTTGATAAAGAACGTAAGGCTTGTTCGGTATGTGTTCATTATTTCCTCAAAGGCAGCTTCGTCACCCTCGAGAAACCGTGCGTACAATGCAGCTCCGCGATCGTTGTTCATTTTTGACCTCGTGTACACCGGGCTTCATAGTGTTATACGTATGAGTTTCGAAAAACACTCTCTTGATTTTATATTAACATTATTATTACGATATTTCAACATATATTGTAAAGCGAAGTCAAAACTGCGTTTGATGTTGACAAATTCGGTAAAGAAGTATATAATTTTTACAACAAAATTGATCGGAAGTGATAAAATGCTCTGGTACGTCTGTCTTGCGGCTGTATTGGTTTTGATAGGATTTGTGCTTAAGTTTGTTTTCGATAAAAAATTTGCACGTATGCGGATGTTTTACGTAATGCTCGGCTGCTTCTTTATTGCAGTCGTTCTGTATATTCCTCCGTATTTTACGAATTATGATTTCATTACAGCGATTTGGGGCTGTCTGATAAACGTTTTGCAGGTCATTTCGCTCGATGCCGATTATCTCTACTTTTATAAGGACATTGCCTCAGGAATCGGGGTCGATGCAGTTACCGCAATATACGTATTCCTACTCGGTACCGTTCACGTTGCGTTACCTGCCGTTTCTGCTTTGACAGCGGTAACCCTTTTCGTACAGTACCTCACCAGAATTAGAATGAGCCTTGTTAAAAGAAGCAACAAGACCGTTCATATTTTCTCGCAGGTAAGGGAAGAGTCCATCGTACTTGCAAAGGATATAAGAAAGCATGACAAGAAGTGTGAGATAATCTTCCTCGATGATAAAGACAAATCGGACTATGCGGATCTTCGTTTTGAATTGAGATGCAAGGTTCTTGACGAAAGAATCGAGAACATTAAGGCATCCGCAAAGGCGCGCAAGGTATACTACTACTGTATATCCGAGGATGAAGAGACAAATCTTAATTCCGCGCTGACGATAATGTCTTACCTTGAAAATGCAGAGCGTGAGATACAGCAGAACAACTACGTATATCTCTTTACCGCAGATCCTTCCGCGGAAATGATAATCGACTCGATAAACAAGGGCTTTGTCAATATAGACCTTATTGATGAGCATAAGACCGCGGCATACAATCTTTTGCAGCAATATCCCTTGCTCGACTATGCTGTCAACGGCAGGATCAACGTTATGGTTTGCGGCTTTTCCGACGTTAGCAGACAGGTACTCAGAGCCGTGTCTTGGATCGGACAGCTCGCGGGATATGAGCTTAACGTATCTGTCATTGGCAGGGAAATTGAAAACGATGCCGAGAATTTCAAGTCTGCCTATCCCGGTCTCTTCACCAAAAGATACAATATTCGCTTCTATAGCTATAAAAATGATACCGAAATGGAAACCATTCTTGCAGAAAGTCTTTCCGACAGTAATTACGTTGTTGTAGCCGAGTCGGACGATGATTCTCAGAAAACCGTCGAACGTGCGATAAAGCTCAGAAGATTCTTCTACGGCGTCGGCGGCGACTTTACAAATCAGCCCCCCGTTTTCGCATATATCGAAAAGGATGAAAAGGCGTCTGCCGTCAGCGCGCTCAGAACGGCCGAGTCCAAGGCGGAACGTCGTATGCCCTATAATATTACTCCGTTTGGTATGGCGAGCGAGATATATACGTTCAAGAATATAACCGAGTCGGACCTCGATATTCTTTCCCAGAACGTGCATCTTGTTTACGAGGATATATTCAGCGACGGTCCCATCGACGTTGTCGGCGCTCTTGAGCGCTACAACCTGTTCGAGGTCAACAAGAACGCTAACCGTGCAAACGCACTTCACATAAGATATAAGCTCCTTATGCTGGGTCTTGATTTTACGTTGGATAACGACAAGGAAGAGGTTGATTTCAAGGAATATCTCACGCAGGAAGCGCTTGACAGGCTTACTCTTGCCGAGCACGACCGTTGGATGGCATTCCTCGAGAGCGAAGGCTGGGTAGAGTCAACCATCGATCAGGCAAACGCATATAAGGCATCCGGAATCAGTAAGGGAAGACACAACTGCCCGCTGCTCAAGATGCATCCCTACATATGCGATTTTGACGATTTGAAGCAGAGATCCGATGATCTCGGACTGCCTGATTCCACAATCTACGATATTGAGCTTATCGCTCGTATACCCGATATTTTGCACGACAAGTGGAACATTTCGGGAAGACGATACAGGATAGTTAAGCACTGATTATCAGCAGGACGTCGAAGAGTATATTTTGACGTCTTGCTTGTATTTCGGAAGGATACAATTATGAACTATCGTTATGATAAATACGGAAATAAGCTTTCGATACTCGGGTTCGGATGTATGCGATTCCCGAGAAAGCTGGGTGCTATCGACTTTGATGAGACCGAACGCGAGATCGTGACCGCATACGAAAAAGGGGTCAACTACTTCGATACGGCGTACATTTACCCGGGAAGCGAGGCTACCCTTGGCGAAATCCTTGCAAAGCACGGAATACGCGAAAAGGTTTACGTTGCAACAAAGCTGCCGCATTATCTTATGAAAAGCAGAGAAGATCTCGACGCAAAATTCAACGAGCAGCTCAAGCGACTGAAAACCGATTACGTCGATTATTATCTGATGCATATGCTCACCGATACCGCGACGTGGGACAGACTTAAGGATCTGGGAATACTCGAGTGGATAGACGAAAAGAAGAAAAGCGGAGCAATAAGGCAGATCGGCTTTTCATATCACGGAAACTCCGAAATGTTTTGCTCGCTGATCGATGCCTATGATTGGGATTTTTGTCAGATACAGTACAACTATATGGACGAGCATTCTCAGGCAGGCAGAAAGGGCTTGCATTATGCGAGCACAAAGGGAATTCCCGTGGTGATAATGGAGCCGCTGCGCGGCGGAAAGCTCGTTAGCCATTTGCCCGACACCGCAAAGAAGATATTTGACGAGTACGAGCCGAAGCATACTCCTGCGCAATGGGCGTTCCGCTGGCTGTGGAATCAGCCCGAGGTTACAGTCGTGCTTTCGGGTATGAATTCCGAGGAAATGCTTCTTGATAACATAAATACCGCATCGACCGTCAGCGTCGGCGAGCTTGGCGAATGCGAGCAGGCAATGCTGGATCGTGTCGTTGCGTCGATAAACGCGAAAATGAAGGTTGGCTGTACCGGCTGCGGGTACTGTATGCCGTGTCCGAAGAACGTCGATATACCGGGAACCTTTGCTGCATATAACAGACGATTTGCAGAGGGAAAGTTCTGGGCGTACGTCGACTATTTTATGTGCACGGCACTTCGCACGAACTCGACTGCCGCATCGAATTGCATCGGTTGCGGAAAGTGCGAAAAGCATTGCCCGCAGAAAATAGAGATACGCGAGCGTCTTAAGGATGCAAGAAAAGAGCTTGAGGGACCGGTTTATCGGGTTGCGGCAAAGGTTGCGAAGATTTTTAAGTTTTAATCTTGTATTTTGAGAGAGATAGATGTATAATACCAACATCAGGAGGTGGCATTATGAAGAAAGCGTTAACGTTCTTTTTAGTGATCGCAATGTGCATATTATCCGTGTTTATGGCATCCTGCTCCGAAAACGGCGAGAATGAATCATCCGAAATTTCTGAGGAAAGCAAAGGACCCACGACCATGAAATTAAAAGTAGGCTCGTACAATATTGCCAACGGCAGAGAAATCAATTGGGATTTCAAGGTTCTGGCAAAGGATATTACAGATAACGGACTCGATATTGTCGGTATTCAGGAGGTTGACCAATTCTGCAATCGCTCCAAGAATTCCGATACGCTCGCGTTGCTCAAGGAATATACCGGTATGGAATACGGTGCATTCTTCAAGTGTATAGATTATGACGGAGGCGAATACGGCACAGCAATTCTCTCCAAATACCCTATTTTGGGCACTGAAGAGCTAGAGCTTAACGATGGCTCTCAGGTTGAAAGACGTCTCCTTACTTATGCTAAGATCGACGTTGAAGGAACCGTAATCAATTTCTTCAACACACATCTTACCATCCATTCAGATCCCATTCGCGCGCTTGAATTCCAGCTTGTGAAGGATAGAGTCAAGGATGAAGCCAATTGTATTCTCGTAGGTGACTTTAACGTAGACAGCTATGATGAATGGGAAATACTTAAGCCTCTTTCCTACATCAATACCCCTGAAACCGGCTACATTACACATCCCGAGGGAGACAGACAGATTGACAATATCTGCTATTCCTCCGAATTCAGACTTGTTGAGGGCGGTCACGGCATTTATCAGCAATACCATTCCGACCACGTTCTTCTTTACGCAGAGTTTGAAATCGATAAGGCTGAATAATTCATAAACCAAGTCACGGCATTGGGCGATGCGCCACAGTGAGAAAACGGTTTTGCGCTACCGTTTTGCCCTGTAACTTAGTCAAAAAGCCTTGAAATACGTTTGTATTCCTTCGTTTTTCGCCGTCGTTACAGAACAAATCGCATACGCGCAAAACTGCTACGCACCTTAAAATCAGATAGTTTTGTCGCAAGACAAAGAAGAAATCCGCGATAATACGAGTGTATATCGCGGATTTTTGATGCAGTATTGTGCAAAATTGGCGATTTTAAGGCGATTTATCACTTTGGTGCATCGCCCTTGGGGTTGTTCTTATATCTCGGTTTGCGAGGACATAAAGTAGGCGCCTGCATCGACCAGCGGTTTTTCGCTTCCGTCGTGCGTTTTGCCGTTCTGCTTCAGCGACATTATCGCACCGATAACGCTTCCGTCGCTCACGATCGGCGAAAGATAGCTGACCTCGCTCCCGCCCTCGGTCACGGTTATTCCGCTATCTCCGTTGGCGCTATAGCTTTTTCGGTTGGACAGTACCCCCGAAAGCCCGAATGAAATCGGCTTTTTCAGATACTCCTTGCGCGACACCCCCGCGACGGCAATAACGTTTTCCCTGTCGCATATTGCGATCGGTATCCCGCTCGTTCGGTTGATCGCTTCGGCATATTCTTCCGAAACACGACTCATTTCGCCCACCGGCGAATACTTGCGAAACACCACACTCCCGTCGTTTTCGGTGTATATTTCGAGTGGATCGCCCTCACGGATCCGCATAACTCGGCGTATCTCTTTGGGTATTACAACGCGCCCCAAATCATCAATTCGGCGCACAATTCCCGTTGCTTTCATATATAAATTTCTCCTTGTTTTTACGTTTGCGCTGTTAGTATTTGTAAAATTGGGGAGGTTTATACTTTAATTCATAATTATCGCCTTTATAAGCCGTATATAAATCTTCGGGCACAAGTCGTTTCAACTTCTATTGGTAAAGTCACATCACTTAATGAATCAGTTGTAACATAAAATTTGATACAATTTTAGTTGAATTTGGTTGTACTTAATTAGAATTATGCTTACTTTTAATGTTAGTTTTGCAGTATTTACTTTTATGTGTTTTTGTGTTATAATTTTTGCCATAGATGAAAGCACTTGTACAGACATTTAATTAATAAAGACTTTTATGCAAAAGTAATGATACAAGCAATGAGAAAAAAGCTTATTGAAATAATTTATAAATTAAAACTAACGTTTTTACTGAAAATTATATATAGGATTTTCAGTTGTAGTTTTAAGGTTAAAAAAAATAATATTTTTTCTGTAAATCATACAGTTATGTTAAGATCTAAATTCACCGTGAATGGAAAAAACAATAAAGTTGAAATAGAAAACGATTCTTTTTTGGAAAACTGTAATATAAAGATTATCGGAAATAACAATAGCGTTAAAATCGGCAAAAACACTTACGCAAACAATCTAAATTTAATTATAGAAAACAACGATAACAATATAAACATTGGCGAAAACTTTTTTGTCTGTGGCAATACACGCCTATACGTTGTAGACGGGTCAACTCTTTCCTTTGGCAATGATTGTATGCTATCCGATAACATAGAAATGCGCACGACAGATAATCATGGAATATTCGATTTGGATACAGGGGTTAGAATTAATCCCGAAAAAGATATCTGCATTGGGAATCATGTCTGGATTGGTATGGGCGTTACTGTCTTGAAGGGTGTCTCTATATCAAACGGATGTATTTTAGG
>JAFXDO010000050.1 GCA_017563195.1 Clostridia bacterium
CCTCTCCGGCTTCACTTCCAAGCTCGCCGGCACTGAGCGCGGCATCACCGAGCCCACGCCCACCTTCTCCGCTTGCTTCGGTCAGGCTTTCCTCGAGCTCCATCCCACCAAGTACGGTGAGGAACTCGTAAAGAAGATGCAGAAGTCCGGCGCCAAGGCATATCTCGTAAACACCGGCTGGAACGGAACCGGCAAGCGTATCTCCATTAAGGACACCCGCGGCATCATCGACGGCATCCTCAGCGGCGATATCGCAAAGGCTCCCACCAAGAAAATCCCCTACTTCGATTTCGAAGTTCCCACCGAGCTTCCCGGCGTTGACAGCGGCATCCTCGATCCCAGAGACACCTACGCTAACGTAGCAGACTGGGAAGAAAAGGCAAAGGATCTTGCTTCCAGATTCATCAAGAACTTCGACAAGTACACCGGCAACGAAGCAGGTAAGGCACTTGTTGAGGCAGGTCCCAAGCTTTAATCGCGCATTACAGCTTAGTTGATATTCAACCGAATATAAAAGAAACAGCGTAGCGATACGCTGTTTCTTCTTTTTTGTCTTGAAGATTGCAAAAAAATGTTGTATAATGTAGCAAAGAATCCGATTTTGGAGGCATTTATGCTCAACGACAGAATCAGGCAGGATTTCATTGATATACTAAACGAGGAGCTCCGTCCCGCGATGGGATGCACCGAGCCCATCGCGCTTGCGTATGCTTCCGCTAAAGCGAGAGCGGTATTGGGCGTCGAGCCTGCTCGGATTGTTGCAAAATGCAGCGGCAACATCATAAAAAACGTGCGTTGCGTTCGTATTCCCAACTCCGACGGGATGACGGGCGTCGAGGCGGCTTGCACTTTGGGTGCTATTGCGGGTAATCCCGACAGCAATATGGAGGTGCTCGAGGGCGTCACTCACGAGGGCTTGAAAAAGACGGTTGATTTTTTGGAAAACGGTTTCTGTGAGCTTGAATTTCTCGAATCAAGCATTCCCCTGCACTTCATAATCGAGCTTTATTCGGGCGAAGATTTTGTCAGCGTCGAGGTCAGATACAGCCACACGAACATCGTGAAGATCATAAAGAATGCCGACGTTTTGTTTATGGCTGAGGATCTGAAGGAGATAACCGAGATCGCCGACAGAAGCGAGCTTTCGATCGACAATATTTACGACTTCGCCGAAACGACCGATATCAACGTCATTCGTTCATTTACCGACCGACAGATCAACTGCAATATGGCGATAGCCGAGCGCGGCATGAGAGGAGACTACGGCGTCGGAATCGGCAAAGCGATACTCGAGGCATATCCTAAAAGCACATTCACAAGCATGCGCGCCTATGCAGCCTCGGCTTCGGAGGCAAGGATGGAGGGCTGCGATATGCCCGTCATCATAACCTCGGGAAGCGGCAACCAAGGCATTACCTCTACGGTTCCCGTCATCGTCTATGCGCGAGAAATGGGTATTGACGAGGAGCGGATGCACCGCGCCCTGATATTCTCGAGCCTTTTGACGGTTTATCAAAAGGAATACATAGGAAAGCTTTCGGCATTTTGCGGAGCAGTTTCCGCGGCTTGTGCCGCAGGCGCGGCGATAACCTATATGATCGGCGGCACGCTTACCCAGATCAAGGACACAGTCGACAACACGCTCGCAGACGTCCCCGGTATTATCTGCGACGGTGCCAAGGCGTCCTGCGCGGCAAAGATCTCTTCTGCGCTCGATGCGGCAATGCTCGCGCATTCGCTAGCGATGAAGGGTAAGGCGTACGCGTCGAACACGGGTATACTTCAAAACGATACCGGCGATACGATAAGCTGCGTAGGGCATATCGGCAGAGTCGGAATGCAGCCTACCGACCGCGAGATCGTCAAAATTATGATACGTTGAATTTAATATTAAAAGAGTCTTTTGTGCCTGATACACGAAAGACTCTTTTGTTATTCTATTCAATAAGTATATAGTCGTTGAGATTGCCGAAGCTGTCGGAAATCACAAGCGTTTTTCCTTCTATGCTGTATTTGAACAGACTCGCAGCATAATCGCCGACATAATGAATCTTTACAGAATCGCCGTTATCAACGTAATCAAAGCCTTTTGTGGCACCGAAAAAGGAGTAATAACCCTTCCCTTCTTCTTCAAATACGTACACAGCACCCCTAAGCTCTTTGGATTCCCACGATCCTATAAGTCCGCTTACGCCCATTCGTCCTCGGCAACAGGGATACGAATATCGGACAGGAATTGGATCTCGTTGAGGAACCATTGACCCGTCGAGGGCTTTTTGCGGAGCTTTACAGGTGCAGGGTTATCGGCACCGTTGCTCTTTACCCAAAGCGTAGCCCAATTTTCGTTATCGAAGGAATAGGGGTTTTCGATCACGCTTATCTTGTAGGGAACGTTGGGCTTATAGCCGTTTTGAGGAGTCGCGCCTTCGAAGAATGCGAAGGTCTTGTAGTACTTACCCTCAAGACGTTCCTTGAAGAAGGACTTTTCGTAGGTACTGACATCGCCCGGTCCCTTAAGGAAATCAAGCATTTCAAGAGTAGCCTGCGGATCCTGCTCGTATCTGCAGAGCACCGCAACGGTAAGCGCCGCAGTCTTGAACGCGGTGTCAAGCTTTGCCTCCGGCATAGCCTGAAGCTCGGCAAGATTATTCGGAAGCGAAGCAAACGTGAAGCTTTCGCTGTGGTTTCTTCCCTTTCCTATCTGCGAAGCCGCATCGTTCACGAGCTTGGATGCTTCCCTTTTCAATTTGCTCTCAGCCATTTTTTTCAAAGAATCTAAAAATCCCATAGCGTCCTCCTGTTATGCCTTTTTGAATCTGAAATTCATAAAATTGAAAAATCCGTTTTCGTCAAGAGCCTTTGCCCAGCCGTCTACCTTTTCGTCGAAAACCTCGCCCTCGATGCCGCTGTTGAACCAAAGCCCGCCGTCGCGCTCCTCCCAAGCGAGGGGATCCTGCGTTAGCATACCATCGTAAACGATGATCTCGCCCGCATCGACAGCCGCCTTGATCTCTTCATTGCTGACTCCCTCGGGCATCGGCATAAGCATGTACATTTTTCCGTCTTCAAGAAGCCTGAGCTCCATACCGACGGTACGTCTGCGTTCCTTCATTTCATCGGCGACAGCATCCTCGTCATTTTCGTCAACGTAGGGCATAGGGCTCGCCAGATATTCATCAGCGTTGAGATAAACGATACCCTCTTCGCCAAATTCACCTACCGAATGAAAGACCCATTTTCCGATATAACTCATAATTTGCCTCCTAAGCACTTTAAAAAATGTGGATATTGTCATTTTATGTCAAAACGATCGGCTCGCTTCAACTTGACTGCTTACGATAAATGTGTTATAATTGATTAATAATATCAAAATTTGGGCGGGCTCTGTTCCGTTGGCGCGTACACAGAGCACTGCTTAACACATAGAGAACCCTTGGCAAATAATGACGGTTACTTGCATATTCTCTCCTTACCATTATTTTATCCCCACCCTTTTTCTTTGTCACCACACTTTTTGTTTCAAAAGTGTGGGAAAACGGTTTTTTTCTTAAAAAACGCAAAAAAGTGTGGGAAGTCTGCCGGTCGGACGCTACGGGAGTATTATCATGTACAAAAAGCCTTTACTTATATTGCCTTTATTTGCTTTGCTCACAACGTTGAGCGGATGCACCTCCGTCGGAGAAAAATCCGCAGATCTCAGCGTGATCTATTACGTCACCGCCGTTTTGTCTGTTATGCTGCTCATCGGTTATTTGACGTGTCGAAAAGGGAGAAACGCTTGGTTTGTTGTGCTGTTTACATCGGTTGCGATCGTCAACGTCGGATATCTGTGGCTCGCGCTGTCGCGTACGCTTGAATCGGCGCTGTGGGCAAATCGTCTTTCCTATCTTGGCTCGGTATATTTGCCTATCGCGATGCTTATGATAATGTTAAACACCACGGGCATAAAATATTCGAAATACATCCCTATTGCTGCTCTTACGATAGCATCTATTATGTTTATCCTTACGGCAAGCCCCGGATTTTCGACCGTATACTACAAGGAGGTATCTCACAGTATCATTGACGGTGTCGCGTCGCTCAATAAGGTATACGGACCTCTGCACCGCTTGTACTTGTACTACCTTATCGCAACGTTCGGTTCGATGCTTGCGGTGTCGGGCTATGCAATAGCCAAGAAAAAGCTTGTCTCTACCGCTCAGACGGTGTTCCTTCTCATCGCGGTCTTAGTCAATTTGGGTGTCTGGCTTATCGAGCAGCTCGTGGTCATCAACTTTGAAATGCTTTCGGTATCGTATATTATAACCGAGCTGTTTCTGATCGCGCTCAACGTACTCGTTTCCGAAAACGAACGACTGAGAGCCAATCGCGAAGATATTACCGAAGTAAAAGTCGAAGCAAAGCCGAAAATCAAGTCAAGGACTGCCGATATAACCGTCACCGACGAAATGGTCTGCAGCTATACCGAGGGTTTGGGAACACTTACAAAAACCGAACGAATCGTTTACGATATGTATATAAGCGGAAGCTCCACCAAGGAGATAATGGGTCAGCTTTGCATCACCGAAAACACCTTGAAGTATCACAACAAAAACATTTACGGCAAGCTCGGAGTGTCATCGCGCAAGCAGCTTTTGACGATCGCCGAGCACATCAATAGCACTGACAAATAGAATCATAACAGAAAAAAGTCTGCAAATGCAGGCTTTTTTCTGTTTTTCTGCGTTTAACCGCCTATAACGTAAGTACCGAAATAATGACGCTTGATGAGTATATAGTCGTATTGATTTACAGCTCCGTCGGCGTTCACATCCGCTCGGGTCATTTCATCATCGGTAAGAAGTCGTGTGCTGAAATAGTGGCGCTTTACAAGAATGTAGTCGTACTGGTTGATCGCGCCGTCATTATTCACGTCGCCGGTTTTGCCTTCGGTAACGGGAGGAATATCAGGTCCTCCCGATTCCTTCGCGATCTTGATATACGCAGAATCCCAAGCACCCTCGACAACAGCCATGCCATGCCCTAAAACCGGGAATTGACAGTTGGTGGTGAGGCAGGAATCGCCGTTTTTCTCTCTTATAGAAAGCTCGCCGCCGTATATTTCGAAATTTCCGCCGAACTCATTCTCGGGGTTGTATATATTAATAATCGAATAGTCTCTTGCAATCGCTTCAATTGTAACGATACCGCCGTTCTGGTAATAGCCGGTAGCGCCTATACCGTTCGAATAGGTGCCTGTACCCGAAATATCAACGTCTCCGCCGTTGACTTCGATAATACCCTCGCCATCGTCCGTTGCGTCAGCTTCGAGAAAGTGCGCAAACAAATTGCCGCCGTTAACGGTAATCGTAGCATCCTTATCGTAATCAAGACAACAAATCGATAACGAACACTCGGAATTTATATTCAAGCTGCCGCTTTCCATAGTAAAAGCTATATCGTCGGTTGCATAGTCGCCCAACAAAAGAACACCAAAATAATTCTCATCGTTGCCAATATCAAGGCTGCCGTCGCCTTCAACAGTTAAAGAACCGTAGATTGCGATAGCGTAATCGTATTGATCGGGCATAATTGCGTTTTCGCCCTTTAATACGAGCTCAAGATTATTCGTAGAGTAAATACAAGCATTTTCGCCTTCAAAATATCCGCTTCTGCCCCAAGTGAAGGCAACCGATTCGGATACCTCGAAGTCATTCAGCTCGAGCACACCGACACCATGGCTGTTTACGGTATAATAGGCGTAGCCTCCCTCTTCAGGCTTCTCGGTAGCAGCTTCATAGCCGTCCGATTCGAGATAGTCCCCGTCATAGAGATACACACCGCCGACTACAACGTATGTACGCGGATATGCAACGTACACATTATCTGTGACGGTACCAAAATCGACATACATCGTTTTTAGGTCGACCTTAGTCAGAGACGACCTGATGCTGTTGCCCGCCACCGCGGTTACGATAATATCGATATAAGACTCAGTAAGGTTGACCTCACCGCTCTGTGCATAAAGACCGCAATCGACGACATAACAAATATAGCATCCGCCTTCAAAGCGAATTTCCTCGGCGTAGATGCCGTAATCACAACCGCTCACCATAACGTCGGCAACGTCTGAGGAAAACTGGCGTTTTTCGCCATCAGGCGCGGCAATCGCAATACCGCTCTGTGCGTTATCGCCGTTAATCGTAAGCGAACCGCTGTAAAGATGAACGTATGCGCCCATTTCCTCGGAGCCTACCGCCAAACCAATGTCGGATGCGTTCAAGGTAACGTCAACGTTATTCTGCGTGTAACGCGGGTTGTAATCGCTATTGGCGTCATCCATAAGCATAATGCCGAAGGAAGCATTGATATCTATCTCGGCAGTATCCTCAAAAAGCTCAAGCGTGCCGTTTTCGACACTAAGATAGCCCTCGCAATATATGCCCACACCGTTATCGGTGGTGCAAACGATTTTATTTTCGCCGCTCAATTCAAGTTGTACGTTTTTTACGCGGACAGCAGCGGGACGCTTCCCCGCTTCGTTATATCCGGGACCGTCGTATTCAAAATTGTAAAGAAGCAATTTCTCTCCTTGAAAGTACGCAAAGCCTTCGTTTTTGAGTTCATCAAAAGTATAATCCCGAAGAACATCCGACAACTGCTTCGGCTCGGTTTCGCCCGAGAAAAGCAAATAGTCACTTTCGAGCTCTACGTTGCCGATGTAAACGCTGTCCGATGCTGCTGAAGAACCGAGTGTAAACGCAGGCATCATACCCAACATAAGCGCCACACACAAAACAAACGTTAATGTTCTTTTCATAGTCTTGACCTCTGTTTTTCTTTTTGATCTGTATTTATACAAATCCCCCAAATACATACTACTCCAACAACTATAAAAAGTCCCCACACTTTCTCCATAAAAAAGTGTGGGGAGCTTTGTTTTAGTTGATAAGCAAACGTATTATAACGCTTTTATGCGCCGATCACGTACGTACCGAAGTAATGACGCTTGATAAGGATATAATCGTACTGGTTGACCGCGCCGTCCTCGTTAACGTCTGCGGGAAGCATTTCGATATCGGTAAGATAGCGTGTTCCGAAATAGTGGCGCTTTACGAGAATATAGTCATACTGGTTAATAGCACCGTCCGAATTCACGTCGCCCAACAGATATGCGGAGGGTTCGGGGCTTACGTTGGGGTTATGGCTTGCGGTTTCCTTGCCTACAATAATGTTTTCTTCGTAAATCACTTCGTTGTTTTTGACAATACGCAAAACGTATTTACCTGCGGGGACGTTGTCGAAGGAATAATCGGCGTCATCTGCCGTTGCGGTCTTTTCGAACAGCGGCTCTTCTTTGCCAAAGGGAATAAGCATAATTTCAACAGTTTCGTTCTTATTTATGCCTTCGACCTTGCCGTTTATACCCGAAATAACGCCGCACAGACAGCAATTTTCGCATACTCCGCACTCTTCGCAAAAATCCACGTCAGAGTCGCAAGCGAGGCAAACCGCGCAGTGCCATTCATATTTAAACTCTTTTGCAAGACATTCTCTGCAACCGCCGCAATTCCAGCAGTATTCATCGCCCAAGCAGTCCGAGCATTTCATACAGTCCCAGCAATATTCATATGCTCTGCCCAATACGTCCGCACATACACCGCAATCAACGCAGTGATACTTATATTCTACCGCACATTCGGAGCAGTGTCCGCATTCGTCACAGTAGTCGCTGCAATTACCGCATTTTCCGCATTCGCCGCATTCTCCGTAAATAGAATAGCAACCCTTGCAGTCGGGGCAGTGCGTTCCGCTTATAACCCCGCAGTCAGCGCAATAATCCCAGCACTCAGGGCACATTTCGGTGCAGTTTTCGCAAAGATAGCAATCGGAGCAATGCATAAGTGCGTTACCCTCGAAGCATTCACCGCATTCGCCGCAGTGGAGCCGTTCCTCGAACATAGCGCATTCGATACAGAAATCGCCGCAGATGGTACATATTTCGGTACAATTTTCGCAGACACCGCAATCGCGGCAGACCAGAGCACCGCTTACTTCTATACATTCGCCGCACTCGGGGCAAAGCCAGCCGTTGTTTTCACAGCAGACTGCGCAGTGATCGCCGCCGGTCTCGCATTGACCGTTTACCTCAAAGCATTCATCGCATTCTACACAATGGTAATCGTCGTAGCATACACAGCAAAGCTCGCAATCGGGGCAGATGTATTCACAATTATAGCAAATTCCGCAATCCTGGCAATATATTTCGCCGAAATAGCAGAAGCCGCATTCGGGGCAGGTCTCGCCGTCTGCTTCGTGGCATTCCACGCACATTTCACCGCAATTTTCGCAGATCTGAACGCAATTTTCACAGAGGTTGCATTCGGGGCAGATAAACACGCAATACTCACAGGTATAGCAGCTATCACAGCTGTTTAAATCCGATTCGATATAGCAAGCATTACAATCGGGGCAG
>JAFXDO010000051.1 GCA_017563195.1 Clostridia bacterium
CGTAAACCTCTCCAACGGTATCGACGACGGTAAGGCTACCGCACTCGCTATTCCCGCAGGCGGCTTCGTCTGGGCTATCAACAAGGGTAACGACTATCCCTCGCTCGGACTCGGCGACACCGACTACACCTCGCCCAACTGCGACGCTATGATCGCGATCGCGCTTCAGTGGCAGATCGGTGATAAGTTCACCTTCTACGGCATCAATCCCATCGCTCCCGCCGTTTCCACCTCCACTCCCGGAAGCTACTGGTATGACGACGCGTACGTCTGCACCTCCTACTTCGCACCCTACAGCGAGGGTACCGTAACTCCTCCTCCCGTGGTAAAGGGACAGCTCGGCGACGTTAACAACGACGGCAGCATCGACCAGTACGACTACCTCCTCGTTAAGCGTCACTACTTCGAGACCCGTTACCTCACCTCCGACGAAATGGGCAGAGGCGACGTTAACAAGGACGGCACAGTCAACCAGTTTGACTACATCCTCGTCGCACGTCACTACTTCGGAACCTTCACCATCAAGGGTTAATTACAGCTTATACACGAGAGGGGATCTTTGAAATCTCCTCTCGCTTTCTTCAAAGCAAAAAAGTGCTCTCGGGCTTTACAAGCTTGAGGCACTTTTATTTTTTGGGCTGAACACATAAAAAGACCTGCAGGGACGTAAAATGTAACGGGAGTTGAAAGAAAATGAAGCAGCTTTTGGTCTACTTTTTAATCATTACGCTCTGCGTGACGGTACTTCCGATAGCGGCGCACAGGAGTATCGCGGCAGACGGCGGTATGACGGTGTCGGTGTTCATTAACGGCGCGGTTTGTGAAATGCCGCTCGAGGAATACGTGTTGCGTGTGCTGGCGCACGAGCAAAGGGGCATCGAAAACGAGGAATGCCTGAAGGCGCTTGCCGTCGCGGCGCGCTCCTGCGGCGCATACCTTTCGCTTTACGGCTGTAAGCACGATGATTTCGACGCCTGTGCCGACGGAAGCTGCTGTATCGCGCTTGGCGAGATAACCGATATCGACAAAGCGTCGCTGACGCGGATAAAAAACGCCGCGGACTCGACGCGCGGCGAGGTGCTGATCTGCGACGGCTCACCCGCGCTGTCGCTTTTCTGTATTTGTACCTCGCGCGGGAGCAGGGAATCGAAGGAGTTTGAATATTTGCCCGCGGTTGCCGAGGAGTCGGAATGCGTTGTACATATGACCGAGCGGGTATTTAATGCAAGCGAGCTTAAGGACAAGCTCGGGCTTGTCGACGGCGAGTCGGACTGCCTCGTTTATACCGAAAACGGCAAATGCGAGTTCGGCGTCTTCGGCGGAAGGATGGTCACGGGCGACGAGCTCGCGATGCTGCTTGACCTGCCGTCGACCGAGCTTGCGATCGAGAAAGGCGACGGGGAATCGGTTTGCCGCTCTTACGGGGTCGGCCACGGGTATGGGCTCAGTCTTTGCGGCGGCGACAGAATGGCGAGCGCAGGGTTTGATTATATCGATATCGTCGAAAAATATTTTCCCGAGCTTAAATTGAACAAAATGTATAACGACTGAATATTTCTTCCCGAAAGTGCAAACAATAGCCGTGACAAAAACACTTTCAGGGGGAAAACCTATGAACGACAATCAAGAAAACATGAACACCGAAGAGACCGAAGAGGAGCAGCACGAGCCGATGGTGAAGCGGGTCGCGAAATTTTCCGCCTTTATATATCTGGGCCTCGCGATAACCGTAGTCATCGTCGCAACCGTGGGGATCTTCAGCATCTCCTACGATTACGAATCGAGCCTCCCCGCCGTCTCGTTTCCCGAAATCGACGTGACACCCGACGTTTCGGTGCCCGACGTCGATTATACCCCGCCCGAGCTGTCCGACACGCCCGTCGGTAACGAGCAAAGCGGTATTGACGCCGAAATCAGCGAGCCCGAGCCCGAGCGAGTGATGTTTTACCGTCCGGTTGAGGGCGAGATCATCAAGAAGCACAGCCTCGACGCGCTCGTCTATTCCGAAACGCTCGGCGACTACCGCGTGCACTGCGGTGTCGACATCGCATGCCCGCTCGGCGCAGAGGTCGTCGCCTTCTCCGACGGCACCGTCGCCGCGATAACCGACGATTATTTTGACGGAGTTTGCGTAGCTATAACCCACGATCAGGGTGTGGTCTCGTATTATATGAACCTCGATCCTGCGCTTGCCGAGGGTATTTCGGTCGGCAGCGAGATCCTTGCGGGACAGCCCATCGGCACAGTCGGCACCTCCGCTCGAAGCGAATCGCTCGACCCGCCGCACCTCCACTTTGAGCTTAAGGTCAACGGCGCGGTCGTCGACCCCGAGCCCGAATTACCATAAAATGGGTTTGGGCATAGCCCGATAAAGCATTTGTACAGACAAATGCGATGCCGGTTCTTCTGAAACAGTCTGATAAATTTAAATTTATCGAATAGAAAACACCGACAGATTATTAAAATCCGTCGGTGTTTTATTGTCCTTATGAGAAGAAGCCCTTGCACGACTCTTTTTTATTAAAAATAGCTTACCTTGATCTTTTTGCCCATTTTCTTAAGGCACTCCGAAAGCTCCTCGACGAGGTTCATCTTGATCGAGAAGTTTATCGGCAGGTCAGGGTTTTGGTGGGCGGGGTTTATCGCCCTGCCGACGTAGAAGTTGATGTCGGTCGCTTCCTCAAACAGCAGCCGCGCGATGAGCGACGCGCCGTCGCGCTTGAAGCCCCAGTGCTCGTAGGTTTTGTTGTCCTCGAGGTAGTCACGCGCGTATGAGAGCACCTTGTTCACCGTGATAACGCCCTCGGTGACGAGATCGACGCCCTCGATAAACGAGATGGGAGGGATGTCGGGCGATTCGAAGCTGAGACTGGTCTTTATCGGCTTTCTCAGGTACTTCGCCGCGATGGACGAGGTGGTACCGCCGCAGACGATGTGCTTGCCCGCCTTCGAGAAGAAGAGCGACATCATTCTGTCACAGTCGTCGCGGTTCGCGGGCGGACCGAAGAGGATGTTCATCGGCACGCGCTTGCGGATACGAACGATGCAGGCGGTCGTGTCGTCGGCGGGCTCGCCGCCGTAGAGCTTGTCGCACTCGTCGACAAGGATGGTCGAAAGCGTCTTCGCCGTAAAGCCCGCGCCCGAGACGGTTTCCATAAACTCGGCGATGTTTTCGCGCTTCCAGCCGAAGTTGTAGGTCATTCCCGTGCCTGCAAGCGGACATCCGTCGCTCATTGCGATGAAAATGTCGTTCTCCTGCAGCTTTATCGACGATTTGTATATCTTTTTGCCGTCAATGATAGTTTCGGTCATGGGGTAATCGGTCCGCTTTTCGTCGCGGATGAATATAACGTGCGGGTTGTCGTACTGTATCAGCTCCGCCGTTTCGTTGTTTACGATGTGGATAATGGTGAACGTCGAGTACGCCACCTGTCTGACCGAGCAGACCGGTAGGGTGGCAGCGATCGTTGCGACGCAGTCCTCGAGGGGGAGCCCCTCCGCCATCATCGTCGAAATTATCTTCGCCGTCAGCGTCGAAAGGATGCTTGCCTTTACGCCGCTTCCCAAGCCGTCGGTCAGCACGACGACGGTGGAATCGTCGTCCTTCTCGATGACGTCAACGTGGTCGCCGCAAAGCTGCTCGCCCACGTGGTTCAGGCTTTTATATCCAATATCTACACAAAGATCGTTCTTTGCCATTTTTTCTTAAAGTCGCGATGGTCCAAGCAACAAGTCTGTTGTGCTCTCGCCGCGAGGCACTAAAAGTGCCTTTTTAATTTCGCGATGGTCCAAGCAACGGACTTGTTTACTTCTCCTCGCGATTCCTTTCTGAAATTTATTTGCCGTTGTTCCACGCGGAAAGAGGCTTTATGTCTGTTTTGCGTGCATCGCGGGCTTTATTTGGTGCGTTACGCACCCGCGATTCCTTTCACAATTTTTTACCGTCTATACGGTTCTACTCTTTGTTGCAATTCACTCTAAAAGTTCTTTTTTTTCGTTACGAAGAGTAGAACTATACATTCATGCACTTAATATTTTTTGAATTTAAAAATTTTTGAAAAGTGCGCGAGAAAGACTTTTTATAAAAAGTTTTTCTCGCAAAACCTTTTCCCAAAATTCGTACTCCAAAAAACCGTGCTCCCGGCCTATTGCTTACTGCCCGATAAGAGCGCGGTAGTAGTCGTTGTAGGCGGTGCGGCTGCAGGTGCTTGCAGTCGCGTGGAAGATAATATCGTCGACGCCCTTTTCGGCAACGAGCGTGCGTAGATCGATGTTGATATGCCTCGGGTCGATAACGATGATATTGCCGTAATGCTCGGTCAGGAAGGGCACGAACGCGTTACCCGACGACTCCTTGATGACAAGCGCCGTCTTGCTCTGGTCGTTCGAGGGCACGTTGATGACCGTGTAGGGGTTGTCGCCGTTGATAAAGCAGGAATAGCTGTCACGCGAGACGTGGATGCAGTTGCTGAACACGCGGTTCACCGAAAGATCGGAGTTGTGCACCGTCATCGTGTGGGTCTTGCGCGGCATATAGGCGTATATCGTGTCGTAGAACGAAAGTATACGGTCGTCGTGCGCGTAATCGTTGGTCCTGCCGATGAACGAGGTCGATACCGTGGTAACGTCAAAGCTCGAAAGCGGCGTCGGGGTAAGTCCGATCGACTTCGCGAAATCGCTGTAGGCATAGTACGCGCCGAGCTGCGTCCAGTGGTAATCGCTCTTGAAATACATATATTCGCCCTTGTGGGCTTCAAAGGTCTTCCTGAGATTGACAAAGTTTACGTTCCCGTAGATGTGCGACTCCATGTTGTCAAGGATAACGCCCTGATCGTTGGTCATCGCGGAAACGTACGGGTTCTTGATGTTGATAGCCGACTGCGGCGGCGTCACAACGCTGATGCGCACGTCGGGGAACATCTGCGCGTAAAGCGCGTAGGTGTCGGCGTACGCCTGTGCCACCTCCGGCTTGTAGCTCGTGCTGTGGTAAGCCGCGCCGTTGTACAAAATATATCCCGAATCCAGAAGCTCTGCGTCTCCGGCGTCAGTGTACACGTCCTCGTCCTCCGATTCGTCGGGTGGTGTGGGGTCATCGCTCGACTCATCGTCGGGCGGCGTGGGATCGTCGCTCGACTCGTCATCGGGCGGCGTGGGGTCATCGCTCGACTCATCGTCGGGCGGCGTGGGATCATCGCTCGACTCGTCATCGGGCGGTGTGGGGTCGTCGCTCGACTCGTCATCGGGCGGCGTGGGATCATCGCTCGATTCGACATCCGAGCTTTCGATGCTCGACTCGTCATCCGAGTCCTCAATGCTCGAGTCAACATCCGAGTCCTCGATGCTCGACTCAACGTCGGAGCCGTTATCGGTAGATTCAACGTCGGAGCTTGTGTTGTCCTCGCCCGAAGCGTCGCCTTCGCTTGAATCGTCCGTCTCACTCGAGCCGTCGCTTTCGCTTGCGGCAGAAGAGGAATCCCCGACGTCGCCGGTCGAACCGTCGGAACTGTAGAGCTCGCTGCCCGAATCCTCGATCGAGCCATTCGACTTACCCGAGCTCAAGCCGGCAGACGAAGTCGAGCCGCTCGGAGCGTCATCGCCCTGAGCACAACCGTATGCAACTATGAACAGCAGGAAGCAAAGACCGAGCAATAGGATCCTTTTCATAAAAACCACCAAGCATTTTTCTTTTATTATATACCCGTCGACCGATTCTGTCAAGACGAATAGCCGACGGCGCACGCTTTTACCGAAAAGAAAAAGCCTCTTTTGAGGCTTTTCGTGGGACGCTTTACAGTATGGATGCGAGAATAAGCCCCAACACGAAGGTGCCGATGCCGACAACGGTGGGGAAAAGGATGCCGAGCTTGAATTCGGGCTTGTAATTCAGCTTTCTGCAGCCCGAGTTGAACTTAAGGCAATAAACAACGTAACGGATGGGGGTAAGTATCACGCCGATAAAAATGGTGGCAAACAGCTGGATCACCATCATACCGAGCTTTCCGCCCAGATCGTGATCGTAGGTCTTGCGTCCGTCCGCATAGGTTGTCTCGATCACGTAATCGTAATTGAAAACGCCCTTTATGCCGTAACGGCGCACGCAAATAACCGAAGGGACCGAGACGACCAGCGCTCCGATAACCGCAAACAGGGGGTTGGTCTTCATGCCGATGCATACGAGTATCCAGCCGACACAGCAGAAGATGATTATCTTCCAGATCTCTTTGAGCCCGAGGCTCATTTTTTCCAGCGCTTCGTTCTCTTGCTCGCTGAACTGATTTTCATTCGTTTGTTCGCTCATGATAATGCCTCTTTCTTTGTATTTTTAGTCTTGTCGACAGTAAAATTATATAACAATATGTCATATTTGTCAATACTTAATATGACAAAGCGTCATAGTCACAAGGGGTGAATTATGACATAATGTCGTAGAGGGATGTCAGAGGTATTTCACATGAAGAATCGTTTGAGAGAATTAAGAAAAAACAGAAGATTAACGCAGGTGGCGCTGCAGATGCAGACGGGTATCGAGCAGGCTTTGCTTTCGAAGTTTGAAAACGGCGAAAGGACCCCTCCGACCGAGACGTTGTTCCTGCTCGCTGAGTTTTATAACGTCAGTATAGATTATATCCTCTGCCGTACCGATAACCCCGAGATCAACAAATAAAAAAACCGATTTGACGTAACAATCAAATCGGTTTTTTGTTATTCTGCGATATCCCACTTTACGGCGTTCATGCTGCCGTCAAAGCCGCTTTCCGTAAAGGCGTAATAACGGGTGTTTCCGTTTTCGTCGACGAACGACATGCCTCTCATCGGATAAACGTCGCCGAAGACCATATCGTCGGTAACAAACATCGTGTCGGGGGTTATTACGTCACAATAGAACAGCATGTCCGATACCTCGAGTCCGCCGTCGTCGGTGTCGGTGTCGGTTGCGGTGACGCTGAAAAAGCTGAACTCGGTAACGGTTGCGCTGATTTTGACAGAAACGCAGGAATAACCCTCGCCGCTGTCGTACATTACGTAGGGCTCGTCGCCGTCAAGAAATTCGTCGGGCGCATAATCGATTTCGATGCTCAGCTCGACCTCGGGTCCCTCGTTCGAACGCACGAAGGTCTCGATCGATCCGGCAGGGGCGCCGTCGATTTCAAAGTTGCTGGAAAAAATAAGTCTGCCGTCCTCGGCGATGGAAAGATCGTAGGTGGTATCGTACGCGCCGACGTAGCCGACTACAGCGTACCAGTCTCCGGAGTCCTCGACTATCGCGAGCGGCTTGTTTCCAAACGCGGTTTCGGGGAAGTCGTTGTCTTTGTAGCTGATGGTAAGATCGTCGCGGCTCGTGCCTGCGATGGTGATGGTGCAGCTGCCGCCGCCGTTAACGTCGCCCTCTGCTTCGGTAGAGACGCGCTTCCAGGTTCCGACGAGCTCGCTTACGTCAAAGCCTTCGACGTCGGTGCTTTCGTCGCTCGATGCGTCGTCGCCGCTCGATGCGTCGCTCGATTCATCGGACGCCTCGCTCGATAAGTCGCTCGACTCGTCAGACGCGTCGCTTGATGCGTCACTCGACTCGGCGGATACCTCGCTTGATTCACTCGAAGCCTCGCTCGAGCCCGTGCTCGCCGCAGAGCTTTCGTCCCCGTCTCCCGCGCAAGCGGCAAACGAGACGAGCAGGCAAAGAGTAAGTAAAAATATTAACGCTTTTTTCATTATCAATCTCCCTTTCTCGGCGGTTTCGCCTCAGCGCTCCGCCAACATGAAGCCATTGTACTACCTTTCGCGCCGTATGTCAATAAAAATAAAAACCGATGTAACCGGAAGTACATCGGTTTTAAAATATTAGATCATCATTATATAATCGTAATAAAATCAAATCAACGCCTGTGTAGGATAGACACTGAACGGCCAGGCAATTTTTGTATTTGAAATTCGTGAACGATGCCAGCAAGTCTAATCAGGCACGTATCGTTATTAGAGACGATGAAATTTAAAGTTTCTCTATCTATTTTTGTCACATTACTTGCAATCGCATCGTCATAATAATAATCTGGCGTTTCAAGTAATTCTTTCGCGGCATTTGTGATGTGTTTTATATAGTTGTTTGTTGCCACTCTTACATCATTGCTGTTTGGACATATCGAAAAACCGTAATCGATTATGCAATACTTATTATCGTGTATCGTTATATTGGAGGGCTTTAAATCTTGATGTATAATGCCAATCCTAGAGTATTCACTTATAAATTGGTGCAAAGCGTCTTGAACTTCGTCGTTTTTAATTCCCTTGATGATGTCGAAGCGTTCAAAGATTAATATATAAAAGTCGTCGTAAATCGTGTTTACGAACAAGGTTGGAGATCTTTCCGCAAGAAATTTGGAGTGGTTTTGTATATAATTGTTACATGCTATTTCGTTGAAATAACCATCTTTGGTCCACTTGGAGGTTACTTTGACGAAAACATTTTTATTTTCAAAAAGCGCGTGAAAATAATAGCTACCGTAATTTACTTTCCATTCTAACAATTGAACTGCTTTAATTCTTTTGCAATGGAGTTGCTTTAACTGTTTATAAAGCTTTTGCTTTTTATGAAGGACATAGTCAAAATACCACTTTTTATGTTTCCAAAGCAAATGCAACAGTTCAATACAACGTATAATTCTTTGACGCATACTGTATTACACCTTCGAATTTGAGTAAAATTCATGACAAAACAAAAAACACTTAACAATACAGTTGTATCATATATAATCAGTGGGAAGAAGTCAATAGTTGACAATATATGCTACGATTTTGAGTATCTTTAATGTTATATATGATATACATGGGATATATAAAGTTGATGCAAACAGATATATGTTTTACAAAAAAGATCATAATTAAGACGGGCTTTACGTTTCAGAGGCTAGTGCTGCTCGTGCACTAACTACACGAAGAGATTATTTTCTCCGCAAGGAACGAATATAACTGAAAAAAGCACCTTTACGGTGCTTTTTTCTGGTGTGGATGAATGGACTTGAACCAACGACCCCTTGCATGTCAAGCAAGTGCTCTAACCAACTGAGCTACACCCACGTATTCTGTTTGCTCGGGTATTCTATCATATACTTCAATAAAAATCAATACCTTTTCGCAAAATTTTAGAGAAAATCGCTCCCCGCGCAGGTTGCAGGGAGCGAATACCGCCGTTATATCTTTTTCATGCTTCCGTCAGCCGCCGTGAGGAAGCCGTCGCACATGCTTCCGCATTCAAACCTGCCGACGTATTCGTCGCCGTTTGCGAAGGTCATTCTGCCGTTGCCGGTGCGCTGTCCGTATTCGAACTCTCCGACGTATTTATCGCCGTTTTTCCAGATAAAGCAGCCGTTTCCGTGGCGCATACCCTCGAAGTAGTCGCCCTCGTAGCTGTTTCCGCTTTCCCAGCGGAAGCGACCCTTGCCGTGGCGGAGCCCTTTTTTGAACTCGCCGAAGTATTCGTCGCCGTTTTGCCAGGTCACGCGCCCGCTTCCCTCGCGCACGCCGTCGACAACGTCGCCCTCGTAAACGCTTCCGTCGGGAAGGTTGAGCGTCATTTTTCCGCTTATGCTTCTGCCGATGAGCGAATATATCCTCGACGCAAGCTCGCTTACGCGGTCGTCAAACGGGGGCGTGGCGCCGTCGCTCCAATGGATTCTCGAAAGATAATACATCGCGTCGTCGGAAAATACGCCGTCCTCGGTTTTGAACGGGACGATCGCCATTTCCTTCGCCGCAAAGCGCTTGTGCGCCATTTCAAGCTCGTTCAACACGTGCGAGGAGTTCGACGCCGCCGTGTTCAGAATAAGAAGGAAGACCTTGCAGGAGTTGATGGCGCGGACGATGCTTCCCGCATATCCGCCCTCGATGTCGCGCGGGGCGTACCAGCACCTGATCCCGAGCGATTCGAGCCTTGCGACGACCGCTTCGACGGTCGCTTGCGACGAATTCGTGTGATAGCTCACAAAAACGTCAATATCGTGAGTGCTCATATGCGTCTCCTCCCTTCGGTTAGATTATACGATTCTTTTTCGAAAAATGCAAGTATTAAAAAATGCCGGTTATAAAGATCTCAAGCCCGATAAAAATGAGTATCGCGCCACCGAGTATGCCTGCCTTGTCGGCAAGCCCGGTCCCCGCCTTTTTGCCTATGGCAAGCCCCGCAAAGCAGATGACGAAGGTCACCGCGCCGATGAGCAGGCAGGACAAAAGCGCCTCGTAGGGCCCGTATTCCGAAATGGTGAACCCGACCGACAGCGCGTCGATCGAAGTTGCGATGCCCTGAACAAGCAGCGCCGCGATGCCGACTCGCTTGCAGGAGCATTCCTCCTCGTCGCACTTACTGTGAAGGCTTTCAAAAAGCATCTTGCCGCCGATGTATACCAAAAGGATAAGCGCGATCCAGGGTATGAATTTTTCAAACGCCTTGAAATGCTGCGCTACCGTGTGTACGCAGATCCAGCCGATCATCGGCATGGCAAACTGGAAAAGTGCGAAAATGCCCGCAACACAGCACATTTTCGGCTTTTTCATACAGGGCTCGTGCAGTCCGTTCGCAAGCGAGACCGAAAAGGCATCCATCGCAAGCCCGATGCCGAGAGATATGCTCATTAAAAAGAAATTAAAATCAAGCTGCATTGAAAAACCCCGTTTTTTCAGTATGTCTTTTAATATAGCATATCGCGGGAGCGCTGTCAATAGACCGACCCGCCAAAACATTCCTCGCGCATTCGCATATACTGACAAGGAAGACTGCATTACGCGGTTTTTGAAGAATAACAGAGAACGGATGAAACAAATTATGTATCAAAAGGAATTCGGCTTGTTCTGTATGGACCAAGAGCCGATCATGCCCGAAATGTCTGTCGAAAGCAGCTTTCCCGCACACGTCTCGCTTGCGATGGCGTACGTTCCCTATCAGCGGTTCGAGAACCTCTACGACGAGGATAAGGCGCTTGAGCGGGGAACCCTCTTCAAGGATCTCGATTTGCCGTTTTACGGCGGAAAGAGAGGCGCAAAATGATGGATAACAAGCGCAAAAGCCTTATGCATCGGATTCAGAAGTACGCCTTTGCCGCACACGAGTGCGCGCTCTATCTCGATTGCCACCCCGAAAACAAGCAGGCGCTCGAGAAGCATAAGCGCGCAACAGAGATGATGCGTGAGGCGGTTTCTCAATACGAATCGCTTTACGGTCCGCTTACCGCCGAGTCGGCGGGCGGCAGAGATTGGAGCTGGGTCAAAACCGCTTGGCCCTGGCACAGGGAGGAGGATTGACAAATGTGGAGCTATGAGAAAAAGCTGCAGTACCCTGTAAACATTAAAAACCCGAACCCCGCGCTTGCAAAGCTCATAATCACCCAGTTCGGCGGTCCCGACGGTGAGCTCGGCGCGGCGATGCGCTACCTTTCCCAGCGCTACAGTATGCCCTATAACGAGGCGATCGGTATCCTCACCGACGTCGGCACCGAGGAACTGGCGCATATGGAGATGATCTGCACGATCGTGTATCAGCTGACCCGTAATCTCACGCCCGAGCAGATCAAGGCGGGCGGCTTCGACGCCTATTTCGTCGACCACACCACCGGACTCTACCCCGTTGCGGCAAGCGGCGTGCCCTGGAACGCGAATACCTTCCAGTCGACCGGCGACCCGATCGCCGACCTGACCGAGGACCTCGCGGCAGATGCCACGACCACCAAAGAACAACCAGCGTTTTGGGAAGCCCGAAAACCCCTGCTATGACTGGCTTTTCGGCACTTTCAAGCTTTTTGCAAAAATGGCATACCTGCTTTGCATTAAGAACAACTTGACCCCATTTTACACTAATCTTTACAAAATTCACGATAGGACAAGCTGTTTCCGAAGAATTAAAGCACATCAGAATTAAATATAGAAAGCCGAGGGTTTATCGATTCATTAACCCTCGGCTTTATTGTGTTTTCGCAAAAATACAACCTATGCTGATATTATTAAAACGTAAGCTTGAAAGTATTCTTTCCTGTTCGGGGGATTTCGTATTTTTCGGGGAGGTCGGGTCCGCAGGAGTGAGAGCCAACACCACGCATTGCAAGGTCGATACACACGTTTACGAAATCGTTTTCCTTAAGCTCGAAGGAGTGAAGTGTTTCGCAAAGCTGTTTTGTAGTATA
>JAFXDO010000052.1 GCA_017563195.1 Clostridia bacterium
CTCTATGGAGCAGATTGAAAAGGAAATGAAGGTCATTGCCGACAGCGGCATGGAAGAAATCCTCATCCTTACGGGCGAAAGCCGTGCGCAGAGCAACGTGGAATATATCGGTGAGGCTTGCAAGCTGGCAAGAAAATATTTCCGCATGGTGGGACTTGAGATCTATCCCGTCAACACCGATGAGTATAAATATCTCCACGAATGCGGCGCGGACTATGTGACCGTATTCCAAGAAACCTATGACACAGACAAATACGAACAGCTTCATTTGCTCGGACACAAGCGTGTGTGGCCGTACCGTTTTGATGCACAGGAAAGAGCCTTGCGCGGCGGTATGAGAGGTGTGGCGTTCTCGGCATTGCTCGGTCTCTCGGACTTCCGAAAGGATGCCTTGGCAAGCGCGTTGCACGTCTATTATTTACAGAGAAAGTATCCTCACGCAGAAATGTCGCTGTCCTGTCCAAGGCTTCGTCCTATCATCAACAATGACAAGATAAATCCCCTTGACGTTCACGAAAAGCAACTCTGTCAGATCATCTGCGCCTACCGTATTTTCCTTCCGTTCGTCGGTATCACCGTATCCTCCCGTGAGAGTGCGGAGTTCCGTAACGGCATCATAAAGATCGCCGCCACCAAGGTATCGGCAGGTGTTTCTACGGGCATCGGCGACCACGAAAGTAAATACAGCGGCAAGGAAAGCAACGAGGGTCAAGGCGACGAGCAATTTGAAATTGACGATAACCGCAGCCTTGACAAGATGTATAAGGATATTGAGGGAGAAGGACTTCAGCCCGTGCTGAACGATTATCTGTACGTATAAGGAGAAGAATATGAAAAACTTTGATACAACACTTTACTTTATAACCGATTCCACGGGCTATGAGGAAGAAGAATTTCTCCATCGTGTAGAGGAAGCACTTGAAGGCGGCGCAACGATCCTTCAGCTCCGTGAGAAAAACAAATCCACAATGGAGTATATAGACCTTGCGGAAAAGGTTCACGAACTGACGAAAAAATACAACGTTCCGCTGATTATTGATGACCGCATCGATGTAGCTCTTGCTGTGGGAGCAGAGGGCGTTCACCTCGGAAAAGAGGATATGCCGATTGCGACCGCACGCAGAATACTTGGCGATGATTTTATAATCGGAGCAACCGCTAAAACTGTTCCGTGGGCTCTTGAAGCATACGAGGGTGGAGCTGACTACCTCGGTGTCGGCGCAATCTATCCGACAACCACCAAGGTAAAAACCGTTCTCACTTCAACCGAAACCTTGGCTGACATCTGCAAGGCAGTTCCGATTCCTGTCAATGCCATCGGAGGACTTAACAAAAACAACATAGACGTTCTCGCAGGCATTCCAATCGCAGGCATTTGTGTCGTTTCCGCTATTATGAAAGCCGAAAGCCCGAAAACTGCAACAATAGAGCTTAAGGCAAGAGCAAAGGAACTTGGAATCATATGATAAAGGGTGCAATATTTGACCTTGACGGAACGCTACTTGATTCGATGTTCATATGGGATACCATCGGAGAGGTTTATCTCCGTTCCCTTGACATCGAGCCGAGGGAAAATTTAGCAGAAGCCTTCAAGACCTTTACATTAGAGGAATCCGCCGAATACTATCGTACTCATTACGGCGTGACCTTATCGGTTGCGGAAATCGTGGACGGTGTAAACCGAATGATCGAGGACTTATATAAAAGCACAGTTCCACTCAAAAAGGGTGTTGCCGAATTCCTTGCAGGGCTGTCAAAGGCTGGCGTAAGGATGTGTATTGCCACGGTGACGGACAAGTATCTCGTAGAAGCTGCCTTGACTCGCCTGAAGGTCAGACAATACTTTGGCGAGATCATAACTACCGCCGAGGTTGGCTGTGGGAAAAATGATCCCAAGATCTATCGCACGGCTCTTGCTTATCTTGGAACGGAAAAGCACGAAACCCTCGTATTTGAGGACGTGCTCCATGCTCTGATGACAGCCAAGAACGACGGTTTTCCCGTCGCGGCGGTCTATGACAAGCACGAGCTAAGGCAGACGGAAATGAAAAAAAACAGTGATTATTATATTACCAATTACGAAACAGTAAAAATATAAAACACAGCGGCAGATTGGGGGCACCACCTTATGTCGCTACATAAAACGATGCTGAAAAACGAAAGGAGTATTCTATGAAAATGAAAACAGCATTGACCATTGCAGGAAGCGACTGCAGTGGAGGCGCCGGTATTCAAGCAGATTTGAAAACAATGACGATGAATGGTGTTTTTGCCATGAGTGCGATCACAGCGCTGACGGCACAGAACACAACCGGCGTCCGAGCCATTCAGGAGGCAACTCCCGAATTTTTGAGAGATCAGATCGATGCGGTATTCGAGGATATTCGTCCCGATGCCGTAAAAATAGGAATGGTCAGCTCGGCAGAGCTTATCAAGATAATTGCCGACCGACTTGCCTATTACAAAGCGGAAAACATTGTAGTCGATCCCGTGATGGTCGCCACAAGCGGTTCTAAATTGATGAAAACCGATGCGGTATCGGTACTGACAAGAGAGCTTCTTCCTCTCGCTACTCTTGTGACACCCAATATCCCCGAAGCAGAAGTTTTATCAGAACAGACCGTTCACACGAAGGAAGATATGGAACGTGTGGCGAAGATGATAGGCGATACCTACGGATGCGCTGTGCTTCTAAAGGGCGGTCATAGCGTAAGTGATGCAAACGATCTTCTGTATGTAAACGGCAACTACAAATGGTTCAGCGGTATGCGTATCAACAATCCCAACACACACGGCACGGGCTGTACGCTTTCGTCTGCAATAGCATCAAACCTTGCAAAGGGATATGACCTCGAAACCTCGATCCAAAGAGCAAAGGACTACATATCGGGCGCACTTTCCGCGATGCTCGACCTCGGACAGGGTTCAGGACCTATGAATCACGCATTTGATCTGAACAGCCAATTTGCTAAATAATACTGCTTGAAAGGAATCAAATTAAATGAGACACTATACCACACAAATGGATGCCGCAAAACAAGGCATCATCACACCTGAAATGATCGCGGAAAAGAAAGCAGAGATCGCGGAAGAGAAAGCAAAACGAAAAGAGGGCGCCGAATAGGCGCCCTCAATGGTTGGTGCGGAGTAAACAAAGAAAAGGGATTTATTTAATGTTGGCAAAAAAGTCTGTTTCCTTGATTATCTGGATGTTACATCCTTTATCATTGTATTCAATTGCTTTTTTGACTTTTGTTCCGTATGTTCCGTTAGAATATTCCTGACACCCACAAGCGCCAATAACCAAGTAATCCGTTGTTTTCTTTACATTAGAGTCAATAATGCCACCGCGTTCAATGATGAATTTTTCAACAGCTGGCTTTTGACCTTTGAACTCAAAGTTCCCGCTTAAACAAATGTGTTTTCCTTCGACAGAGTATATTTCCGATTTGAGTGCTTCAACAGGATTAAGCATATCGCAAATAACAGAGGTTAGATACTCGGCTTCTTCTTTGGTTACTACAGAATCTTCTAATATCTTATCGACTATTTCCAATGCCTTGTTGAATGGGAAGTGGTCGGATAAATATATATTATCATAGAGCCACTGACGCAGGCTTTTACATTCTTCATCTGTTATCTCGCCGTCAACAGTTATGCCTTTGAGAATGCCGTCAAGAATTTGAGTAGCTAAAGTAACGGGACTTGTAGACATATCATCAAGGTATTCTTTCATACATCTTTGAAGCCGCGCTATTTCTTCCAATGTAATGACATTGTCATCCAAAATGCTGTCTATTACTGAAAGTATATCAGAAACCTCTTTATGATCGGAATACTGTATGTTACTGTTCTTCCAATCAGTAATGAAATCCATTTCATCCTGATTAATGACATTGTCTATCGAAAAACCTCTGACTACGCCATAGAATTCGCTTATTGTTTTTCTTAACACTGCTGCGTCTATGTAGGGTGTGCGGATTGCTGTGTTGTGAGGATGATACTTTTGAACAAAGTCATCGGCGTCTATGCCGTAGGCTTCCACCATAGCATTGAAAAGATCCGAACAGGCACATGCATCATCGAACGCGTTGTGTTCAGAATCAATATCAATTTCAAAATATTCACAGAGCGTTGATAAACTATAATTAGGAACTGCAAAAGAAGGCACAAACTTTCTCGCTAAATCATAGGTGCAGATATAATATAGCTCGGGAATATCTAAATGATATTTGCTAAGGTTTTTTACCAATGCATCTAAATCCGAAGATGCAACATTATGACCGATAACAACGGCGTTGGTGAAATATTTTTCTATATCTTTCCAAACCTCAGGGAAGGCAGGTTCGTGGGCAACTTTAGATGCTGTAATTCCATGCACACGAATGCAATTGGCATCAAAACCATCCTCGGGGTTGATATAAATATCTAATTCCGGATAATAAGGTTCGTGGTCATTGTAATTTTCGCAAACGATACCAAGTTGACAGATTGCTTTGTTTCTCGAATTGGCGTATTCGACATCAAAATACGTTACCTTTTCCATGAGCAGCTCCTTGCTTTGTGAAGTAAAAAACCGCAAGGTAACCCCTTGCGGTTTTGAATTTTTGCGGTCAAAACCGCGATTTTTGGTCGGAGTGACAGGACTTGAACCTGCGGCCTGATGGTCCCAAACCACCCGCTCTACCAGCTGAGCCACACCCCGATAATGATATTTAATTATTATAAATCGAAGCAAACCACCCGCGCTTCCTGTTGCAACTAAGGCTCTGTCTGCGTTCGTTTAACTCACTTGCCAATCGCCAAGTTGCTGCCACTCGTTTTTCCTCGCTGCATCCGTCCCCGACGGCGCTCGGAAAAACTCCCCGGCTGAGCCACACCCCGATAAAGTTATTAAATTGTATCAAAACGAAGCAAACGAGTACGCGCTTCCTGTTGCAACTAAAGCTCTGTTTGCAGGACTGCGGTCATAACGTCACAGAATTTCCTCGGAATATTACTTCCTGCGGGTCACGATCCAACCGAATGCAGAAACAATAAAGAGCAGGGTAACAACGCAGAGCAACCAGAAGGAGGGGGTGATGAAAAGAGTACGCGTGATCAAAATAGCAGTAGGACCGTCGGCACCGCCGATTATGCCGACGCTTGGCGAAGGATTGCTTAAAGCCGAAACAGCAGAAACTATTACGGGAACGACAAGCAGAATAATAATTGCGAGCGTAACAAAAAACGTTATCTTGAACAGTTTTTTCATAATTATGCCTCAATCTGATTTTACTCTGAACATTATAACTGCTCTTTTAACAAATGTCAAGACAAAGATAAAAGGCGCGAAAAGCGCCTTTTGTCGATCAAATATCCAAAACGTATGCAAGAAGCAGATTTACGGTGTTGCGTATACCGTCCATATGCGTGCGCTCCATACCGTGGCTGCAATATACCGCCATACCGAAGGTTGCGGCACGAAGGTTATTGCCTGCGCGCATAGCTGCGTTACCGTCGGTGCCGTATCTGTAATAGACGTCGACGTTATAGTCGCATCCGGCTTTTTCGGCAAGCTCGATTATATGTGAGGTGAGCATATAATCATACGGCGCGGTTGCGTCCTTTGCGCAGATGCTGACAGCCGATTCGTTGCCGTCGTAGCCCGGACCGATAAGACCTATATCGAGCGCAACGTATTCCGAAACGCCGTTCGGAACGTAGGTGCCGCCCAAGCCGATCTCCTCGCTGTAGGGGAAGGCAAGGATAGTGTTATATTTAGGCTTGATACCGTTTTCCTTCAAGTACTTCAGCATCGTAAGCGAGCAGGCGACAGCAGCCTTGTCGTCGATAAAGCGCGACTTGATGTATCCGTTTTCGGTAAAAGTGCAACGCGGGTCAATGGAGATGAAGTCGCCGTTACGAATGCCAAGTGCACGTACGTCATCCTTGCTGTTGATCTTTTCGTCGAGTATAACGATCATCGTATTTTCGTTTCGCTCAAGTGTTCTTGCGTCATCAAAAACGTGGACCGAGTGCGACTGGCAGGCGAGCAGACCGGTGTATTCGCGACCGTCGCGCGTGTGGACGGTTACCGTTTCGCCCTCGAGACTTGCGTAGTTGACGCCACCGAGCTGCCTTACCCGAAGCTTTCCGTCTGTGTCGATCGTTCTGACAACAAGACCGAGCGTGTCGGCGTGCGCTCCGATCAGGACGGTTTTGGAATTATCCTCACCCTCGAGAGTAATATACGCCGTGCTTTTATTGTCACAGGTGACGGATTCTCCGAGCATCGTCGCGTAACGCTCCAAAACGGGATTGAGCTTGACGTAATAGCCGACGGGGCTGGGAACGTTGATTATTTCCTCAAAGCACCTTTTGAAGAATGCTTCGTCTATCGTGTATTTCATATTTAATCCTTCCTTGTATCCGACTTTCGTGCGATCGATCGCTTTTCTGTATTTTAACACGGACGATCGGTTCTTTCAAGGCTAATATACTTGTTTTTGCATAATTTTTGTGATACAATTAGCGCAAAACAATTGGCGCGGGCATTCTCCCGCAACGAAGGATAAAGAAATGCTGATAATATTAAAACAGCTATCGGTGCTATACCTGTTTTTGCTGCTGGGATATCTGTTCGGCAAACGCAGCAGGGAGCAGACCGAGCATACGGGAATACTTTCGTTTCTGCTTGTCAATCTATTTTTGCCTTCAAAGGTATTCAACACCTTTTCGCAGAATTTTACGGTGTCGTATATAACCGAAAACGGCAAAACGATATTGATATCGGTCGTGTTTTTACTGGCGATAATCGGATTTTCTCTGGCTGTAGCCAAATGCCTGACGAAGAACGACTACGAGCAACGGGTATATCGCTATTCACTCACGCTTGCCAACTATGCGTATATGGGATACGCGTTGTGCGAAAGCGTTTTCGGCGCCTCGGGCTTGACCGACCTTATCCTCTTTTGCATCCCGTTCGCGATATATACCTACACCTTCGGATATGCGATGCTCACGGGAAAAGGGAAGATGCTCAAGAAGCTCGTCAACCCGATGACGGTCGCTATAGCCTTGGGAATCGTCTTTGGCTTGACCGGATTTGAGGTTCCCGAAATATTCGCCACGATCCTGTCGGGCTCGTCCGCCTGCGTAGCACCGTTGAGTATGCTTCTTACGGGTCTTACTCTCTCGGCGTTCACAATGCGCGAGCTTGTACGCGATTACAAGGCGTACGTTCTTGCGGGAATAAGGCTGATCGTGCTTCCTGCGCTCGTTTTTGCGGCTTGTAGGTTGTTTGAGCTTGATTCGGTCATTATGCCTGCCGTGATGATGTCTTGTATGCCGTGCGGCTTGAATACGATCGTATTTCCCAAGCTTGTCAACGAGGACTGTAGACTCGGGGCAAAGCTCTGCCTGCTTTCACATCTTTTCTCAATCGCGACGATACCGTTCTGGCTGTCGCTCGTAAAATGATCTCCAAAGGTTAAATGCAATGAAACGCCTCAAATATGCCTGCTATACGACCAACGTGACTATGGCGATAATTTCAAATCTTCCGCCCGTGCTGTTTATAACCTTCCGCATGGCGTACGGAATATCCTATTCGCTTCTCGGCTTGCTGGTCCTGCTCAATTTCGTGACTCAGCTCGGGATAGACCTTATCTTTTCGTTTTTCTCTCATAGATTCAATATACCGAAAACCGTCAAATACACCCCGCTGATTGCGACGGTAGGGCTTTTGATCTACGGCATCTGGCCCTTTGTCTTTCCCGATAACGTATACCTCGGCATGGTTATCGGAACGATAATATTTTCGGCGTCGGGCGGGCTTGCCGAGGTGCTGATCAGCCCGGTTATAGCCGCGATTCCCGCAAAGGATCCCGACCGTGAAATGTCGAAGCTTCATTCGATCTATGCGTGGGGTGTCGTCTTCGTTATCATAGTCAGCACGCTGTTTATATTGCTTGTAGGTGCGGAGCATTGGCAATACCTTGCACTCGCTTTTACCGTTATTCCCATAACCTCTTCTGTTTTGTTCTCGGGCTCCGAAATTCCCCAAATGGAAACTCCCGAGCGTGTATCGGGTGTTCTCGAATCGCTTAGGAACAAAACGCTTTGGCTTTGCGTGATCGCTATCTTTTTGGGTGGCGCGTCGGAGCTGATAATGGCTCAATGGAGCTCGGGCTATCTTGAAAAGGCGGTCGGTATAGAAAAGGTTTGGGGCGATATCTTCGGTGTCGCGATGTTTGGACTTACCCTCGGACTCGGGCGAACGCTTTATGCGAGGTTCGGTAAGAATATCACGACCGTGCTCTTCTGGGGCGCAGTCGGCGCAACCGTCTGCTATCTGACGGCGGCGCTGTCAAATATAGCGCTCCTCGGACTGCTTGCGTGTGCGTTTACAGGCTTTTTCGTTTCTATGATGTGGCCGGGCAGCCTTGTTGTTGCGCAAAACTGCTTCCCGTCGGGCGGCGTGTTCATATTCGCGATGATGGCTGCGGGCGGTGACCTCGGCGCATCCGTGGGACCTCAGCTTGTCGGCGTAATCACCGACGCCGTTTCTGCGTCTGATGCTATGACCGAGCTTGCGCAGACGCTTTCGATCACGACCGAGCAGCTCGGTATGAAGCTCGGTATGCTCGTCGGCGCATTGTTCCCGTCAGTGGCGATATTCGTGTTCGGCTATATTCACAGAAGATCAAAAAGAAAAGCATAAATATTGCTTTTCTTAATGAAATAAAAACACCGACTGATTCCGATGATCTGTCGGTGTTTTTCGTTTGTATTAATTGACCTTCTTTATTCTTTGCCGGGCTGCTGACCGTCGTGAGCTCGCCATTTGCATTCGGTGATTTCCAAATCCGTGAACGTCGCTTTAAATGATGAACTTTCCGGACTGCACGCGTATATGCCAAACCGAACGGTGTCCTTCACGTTGAACATATGGCAGATCCGCATTTGCTTGAAGTTAATACCGTCTATTGAAATTATTTATCCAAGTCCTCAAGCTCACTTACGGGAGAATACATAATTCCGAAGTGGAATTCTCTGCCTGCTTCTATCTGCTCTGCAAGTCTCTGCTGAAGAGAGGAACCCTTACGGATAAACATAAGCTCGGAATCAAAGGTTGCGATAACGGGCAGGAGATGCAGCTTGTCGTTGACCTTGAGTATGTTGCTGTTTTCGGCAAGCAGATAGGGAAGCTGAGGCGAAAGTATCCAGGAATAGCAGGCGAACGCCTTGGTTTTGTGGCCGGGATAATAGTCCTTGAAGAAATCAAGCGCCATAGCGAAGGCTTCCTTGAATTTTTCGGGGGTGTACTCTACCTTTGCAGGGATGTGGATGTCGATGGTGTGGTCGCCGCCGCGGAGAAAATCCTTCCATACGCGTTTGTCGAACTCGGTGGTCTTTAGCTCGACGATGCCCTTGGGCGAAATTACGTTGCCAACGTACTTGGAGTCGTCCTCGTAAAACGAGGTCTTGCCGACAGCCTTCTCCTCGGAATCGACAAGCTCACCGTCCTTACCGACGAAAAACTCGCCGCCTGCGAGAGAAACGTAGCTTTTGCCGTCGGTTATAACGGGGAAGTCACCCGTGAATTCACTCGGCACGAACTTAAGAATACCGAACATAAACATACTTCCGCTTGCGCAAAGCATATTCCAGTGCCACTCGGTAATGCCCCAGTATCCGTGAATGCCGTGACAGTTCAGTGTGTATCCCTTGAACGACGAAAGGTTTTCGGCGTTAAGATCCTCGGGCGGCTTTTTGTTGATAAGCGTATTGGCGAGCATCGTCGCGACCAATACCCAGCCGACCTGCTCCTTGTGAAGCCCTTCGACGGTGAAATGGTCGTCCTGATATATGTAGTTTACCCAAGGAGCGCGCTTGTACACCGTGAGACAAGCAAGGAAGGACGCGCAAAGGTGTGCGTCGTCGTTTGCGTTGATAACCTCGGCACAGCGGATAAGCTCTTTCTTCGCTTCCTCGGGAATGCCTGCGGCATCGGCAACGAACGCCGCGCTTTCGGCTGTCAAAACAGGCTTGCTTCTGTCGTATTCGGCAATAAAAGCGTCGTAGTAGTCTGCCGCGTATGCAGGCATTTCAAAGTTGTATTTAGCGCACAGCTCTTTGTATGTCATTTTTCATTCTCCTATAATATATCTGTTTATATTTCCGGTGATGCCCTGTGAGGTGACGTATTGTGTTACACCATTTGCAACTTCGCTCACGTCGGAATAGTGAAGGTGTCCCGCAAGCACGGCGATTATTCTTTCGGCGTTGTTGCTGATAAGCTCGATAAGCTCAATGTTCGTATCGGGACAACCGTCGTAGTTCAGCTGAAAATACACGCCGCTCTTTTCAAGACGTTCTCTGTTTCCGTCGGTCATTATCGGTACGTGCATAGCAATAAGCAGGGGCTTGCTTCCGCTCAAAAGAGTCTTTAATGCATCCAGCTGCTCGCGCACTATCTCGCGCTTGGCATTTTCGAGTCCGACGATTATCATATCGTCAAGCTCGATTGTCTGTATCGGCTTCTTTGCTGACGAATATAAAAATCCGTCGGGAATGTCCTTTGTAGGCTCGTGATTGCCGCAAACCGCGATATACGGCTTTCGATACCCGCTCATACAAGCGTCAAAGAGTCGGACGTTCGCACCGCTGACGTAATCGAGCGTGTCACCCGCGAGCACCAATGCGTCGCCGTTCTCGGAAGCCTCGATCAGGTTTTGAAAATGCGTTCTCGGGCTTTGCTTCTGAAGCTCGCCGTATTCTTCACCGTAGGCGTCGCAAAAGCCTTTTCGCACGCCCTCCCACGCCTCTGTCATCTTTTTTGCCTTTGCGATCTCCTCATCGCTTGATAAAGAGTCGTATTCGGTAAGATGAGAGTCGCTGAAGTGATATATTATCTTTCTTTCGATGTCCTTAAAGGGGATGACGTATTCGTGAATCGTTGCTTTTTCCATATACTGACCTCCGATCGATAAAATTATAACACGCTTTGAAGATTATGGCAAGTTTAAATTGACATTTATTGCAAGCTGTGGCATTATATAAGTGAAAATAAATCGTCAGGAGCAAAAAATGATACTGTATATAATCCGCCACGCGGACCCCGATTACCCTAATAACACTATTACAGAATTCGGCTGGGAGGAGGCTCACGCGCTCGCGGCTTGGCTTAAGGACGTGCGGATCGATAAAATATATACTTCGCCTCTCGGTCGTGCGATCGATACCGCTAAACCCACCTGCGAGATCAAGGGGATGACGTCGGAAATACTTCCTTGGACCGAGGAACACATCGATTACATGGAATCTCATCAGGTAAAGCCCGACAGCGACTGCAGCTACAGCTTCTCGGTTCAAAAGGGTGTTTACGACTTTAAGGACTTTATGACCAATGACAGAATGAAGACGGTCGAGAATATGCAGAAGTGCTCGGATGAGTTTCTTGCATCCCTTGGCTACGAGCGTCACGGCGCGCTTTATAAGATCACCCGCAGCAACGACGAGCGTATCGCGGTATTCTGTCACGGCGGCTTCGGTGTGGCGTGGATAGCACACCTCCTCGGCACGGCACCCGGCTTTATGTACCCAAATATTATGCTTAACACCTCCAGCGTTACTACCTTTGAATTCCGTAACGCCGAGGAGGGCGACGTACGTCCCGTGCTTCGCAGACTCGGCGAGATCACGCATATCTATAACGCAGGTCTTCGAGTTAATAATAGGTAAAACGATTCACCCGTGTAAAAAAACACGGGTGTTTTGCGTTTTATGTGACCCAAGCCGAAAATAAAGGTACTATATGAGTGAAAGGAGTGATGAGGTTGTATCTGAGTGACGAAAGGATAATCGAGCTGTTTTTCGATCGTAACGATCAGGCGGTTCGTGAAATACAGACTAAGTACGGCAAGCTTTGCTTTTCGGTCGCGATGAATATCTTGGGCGATCGCGAGGATGCCGAGGAATGCGTAAACGATGCCTATCTCGGCGCCTGGAATTCCATTCCGCCCAACCGCCCGAATGCTTTGTCGGCTTTTCTTGTCAGAATAACCCGCAACCTCTCGCTCAAGAGGCTTCGCTACAATACCGCGGAAAAACGCGGCGGAGGCTATTCGCTTTCGTTCGACGAGCTTTCGGAATGTATTCCCGACGGCTGTGACGTTTCCGAAAGGGTCGAGGAAAGCGAGCTGTCGAGGTACATAAACGAATTTTTGCGAGGTCTGCCCGAAACAGATCGAAGGATATTTATCTGCAGGTATTTTTACTTCGATACCGTTGAAGAGATCGCGAAACGCTTTGGCTTTGGCGTAAGCAGAGTCAAAATGAAGCTCTCGCGCACACGAAGCAAACTTCGTAAATATCTTACAGAAAGGGGATTGTTTGATTGAAAAACACAGAATTTCTTCAAAACGCAATCGGCACGATTGATGACGATCTGATAACCGACGCAATGCAGCCTCACAAAAACAAAAGAAGTATACGCGTGGCTTGGGCGTTGGCTGCATGCTTTGCAATAGTTCTTGCCACTTTGGTTCCTATGTTCATAGGAGAATCTGACGAGCCGATCGTTTCTCAAAGCGAACTTACGTCTCAGGACCACGACGACTATCCTGCTCAATATGCCGAAAATGTCTGGAGCAGGTCGGACTTTACGGTTCTTTCCGTTGTTTACGGCAACGAAACGAAGCTCGGCGGTGAAGAAAACGAATCCTCCGATATCGAGTCGTCCTCCGAAGATGCAATAGAATCCGAGAAGGTCAGCATCAATCTTGATTCGACCATTAAGATAGAAAGCCTGCTTGCCGACAGATATATCATTTACTATTCCAACGTCGGATATCCGATCATATACGATATTGCAGACGGCAGGGAGGTCGATCTTACCGATCGTATAATCGGGTCCGAGCGTGTCGATGACGCAGAGATATACAACGAGATCGTGAAGAGACTTGAACAATCGTTTCCCGGCAGCACCGATGAACAAATCAACCGCGATATCGTCCGTATTTTGCTTTCGTATTGGATGAGCAAGGAAGCGTATGACGAAAGCGCGTTTGCTCCCAATATGGAATACCTGAAGGATCACGAGGAGTACGGTCAGATCTATGACGTGTATATGCCGTTTTATCCGGAAAAACTTTATCATATATTTCTTGACGAGGTATGGACGGCATATTGTGAGCTTCCGCGCGAGGACTACAGAGATAAGCCCTACAGCATAGCTCCTATATGGATAGATTCGGTGCATGGGATGGCGATAGTACAGGTGTGCGACGCCTTCGGGTCATCGCTCAAAACCGTTGTTTACGATATCGTTGAGGACAAGATCGTTCAGCTGCCTTTAAGGGACGCGGTGACCTTTAACGACGGATATGAGATCGTATTTTCAAACGACGGAAGCTTTTTCACGGTAAGCACCCCGCGAGGCAGCGTAACCGGCGCAAATATACCCGATGAGCTTCAGAGCCGCTATTCCGAGTCAAAGCACAGAACCGTTACGAATTATATGGGCGAAAGCTATTCCGTGGTATATATAGATAACTATCGCTGTGTCAAGATCACAGACTATTATGGTACCGAAGGCTTTGGATGCAGCAAAGCGTATATTTCCGAAAACGGAAACGTGATTTATTACAAGCTGATGAAAAGCGAAGCGGCAGGTAAATTCTTTCTCTGTGATAAGGACGTATGGTACAACCGACTTGAGCGCTTCGACAGCGACGACGATCTTTGGACGTTCTGTTCGAGTGACTCGGGAAGCGTCGTGCTTCGCGGACGCTTTGTCAAGCTGGTCTGTAACGAAACGGTTGCGATAATGGAAAGAAACGGCAGCTGCTATGCGTATCTGATAAAGGATGGCAGCGACGTGACCGATGAAATATCGGGCGATAAATACGGCTTGCTTGCTCACGAGCGCCTGAGCGTTTACCTTGAAGACGGAGCGCTGTACAAAAAAGACCTTTTCAACGGTAACTTCGAAAGGATAACCGAGTGTGACAGCTACATTTTGAGTCCCGACGGTGCATTTGCGTTTTCATACGTAAACGGAGACGGTTTTGTTTCCTGCATCAACGTGGCTTCGGGTGAAAGCAGACGCATCAACATCGACGAAGCCTTGTGCGAGCAGATCTTTTCGGATAAAAACGCTGTGCTTAAAATGAATTATAACGAAGCCGACAACACTCTTGTGCTTTCGTTCTACAGCTCGGCTGAGGTTCGTGACGAATATGAACCGAAGGATTTCTATTCCCTGATAGCTCAAAGCGATTACGATCATACGATTACCGACGACGAGGGCATCTTAGAGCAGGAAAACAGATACGGAAAGGTGTTTAACGTTAAAGTTGACGAAGCTGTTGTAAACGCGATAAGACAGTACGCTGTCGATTACGATAAATACGAGTGGGGACACGATCCGAGCGTTATCTATCCGTTGGGCTATACCCCCGAGGATAAGCACAGCGACGTATTGAGAAAGCTCGGAATAACTCCGCCCGACGACTATATCGATATGAACGGCACCTGCTTTGTGCTTTACGAGGACGAGGACGAAAGGATCGAGCTTGTTATCGGTCGATTCCTGCCGATATACGATCCTCCCGAGGACTATTTCAACAATATGCTTGAAATCCGTTACACTAAAAACGGCAGACTTTACGACCTTATATAAAGCAAACCCCGTGCATGCTTTGCACGGGGCTTGCTTTATATATGCTATCTGCCTTCCATTGCGTCGAACGCCGCGTCCATCGCCTCGTCGCGAGTCGCATATACCTCGGTACAGAAGACGTTGTCGAGCGAATACTTCCAATTGTTGCGCTTTTCGTTGTAATACAGCACGATTATGCGGTCCTTGATCTTCAAATAGCTGTTGTTGTTGCGCGAGGTCTTCCAATTTCGCCTTTTGAAATTCTCTCTTCGCGCCTGCCTGCTTTTAAATTCCTGCTCGCGTCTTCGAGCTTCGTTGACGTCGCCCTCCATTTTTCCGGCACAGATACAGCCGACGTTTAACGGTCGGTAATCGGGGTGCTTCATATGGTGAACGTAGCGTATGATCTGATGACCGCACATCTCGCAAACGCCGACCGGCTCGCCGAGATCGCTTATACCCGTGCAGACCCACCCGCTTTTCGGCACGTCGTCGCGCTTCCAAAGGTTTTCGTAATCGTCAAGGCGGGGCTTGTCCTTGGCGGATTCGCGCGCCTCGATTACTTCCTCTGCCGAATCAACGATCTCTTCGGGCTCCGCAAAGGTATACTCGGGCAGAGCAGGGGACACAACCGTTACCTCCTGCGAGGTCTTATCTTTTTCGCGGACCGTAAGCCTTTCGGCTTCCTCGTATTTATTATCCTTATGAATCTGCGTTTCCTCACGCTTGTCCTGATTTACGGGCAAGATCGGAATCGGCGAGTGAGGACGGTTAAAGAAATCGGCTGAAATGTCACGCTCGATATTTCTTTCGTCAAATCGAATGCGATAGCTGTTTTTGTTCTTGCTGAACCCTATTATCCTGCCCTCACCGAACGCGGGGTGGTGCACCGTCGAGCCGAGCTCCTTAACAGGTCTTGCCGGCTCGGATGAATACAGCGATTTTGCATATTCGTCTGCACTTTGCTGCAGTTCTTTTGAAATCGCGCCCACGCGGACATAGTTCTCCTCGCCTATCTCCTTTAAAAAGCGCGAGGGGAGCTTTTGCTTGTTATTTTGGTTGTAGCCCTCGCTGTCGAGCAAATATAGCCGCTTTTCTGCGCGTGTAATAGCAACGTAGCAGAGCCTGCGCTCCTCCTCAAGACCGAGCTTCTTGCGTTCTTCAATGGTTTTTGCGGAAGGGAATACACCCTCGGAAAGACCGATTATAAATACGTTCGGGAACTCCAACCCCTTCGACGCGTGCACCGTCATAAGCTTTACCATATCGGTCACCGTCTCGCCGTCATCCTCGGATTGAAGTGATATCTGATTGATGAACTCCTTAAGTGAAACGCTCTCGCCGTAGCTTTTTTCGTATTCTGCCGCTATTCGCTTGAACTCGCTCAGGTTTTCAAAGCGCTCCATATCTCCAAGCTCGCGAATGTACCTTTCGTATCCGCTTTCCGAGCATACGGCTTCGACGACGTCTGAAAGCGGCATGCTTTTATATCGCTCTCGTAACGATGAAACGAAGGCGACAAAGTCTGAAGCACCGCTGTTTTTGAGTGTAGAGTCCTCTGCGTTTTCAACAAGTGCATTGAATAAGCTCTGTCCGTCTGTGCGCAATTGCATCAGCCTAAGCATTTTTGCGCGTCCGAATCGCCTGCGCGGCGTGTTGATTATGCGCTTGAAGGATACGTCGTCGTCAAACGCGATAAGACGCAAATACGCCATCACGTCCTGAATCTCCATACGCTGATAGAACTTTACGCCTCCGAATATCTCGTAGGGAATACCGCATTCTGTGAACTTCTTTTCAATAACCCGAGATAAAAAGCCCGATCGGTACAGTACGGCGAAATCGGCAAAATCGCACCCGGTCTGCTTGCGGACAAGCCGTATCTGCTCGATTATCTTGTCTGCCTCGGCATACTCGTTCTTCATATGAAAATGCATTACGCACTCGCCGTCGCCGCTTTTGGTGAACAGATCCTTTTTCAGTCTGTACTCATTCTTTTCGATAAGCGTGTTGGCGCACTTCAATATCTGAGGCGTGCTTCGGTAATTCTGGTTCAAAAATACCGTTTTCGTGTTTTCGTGCGTTTTGTCAAAGTCGACCAAAAGCTTTACGTCCGATCCGCGCCATTCGTAAATATTCTGGTCGGGGTCTCCGACGATCATCATATTTCCGTGCTGTCCCGCGAGTGTGTCGACAAGCTCCATTTCGATGTTGGAGCTGTCCTGAAATTCGTCGACCTGAATGTAGTTGAGCCTGTCCTGCCACTTCTGCAATACCTCGGGACATCTGTAAAAGATGTCAAGCGTAAAGAAGAGAAGATCATCAAAATCCATTGCGAATATCTGCTTTTGCATCTGCAGATATTCCTCGATTATCTGCTCGTCGACCGTGTTAACGTTTTCCGAAATTTGGCACTTGTCGGTGCAGCACATCCTTGATACGTAGCTCCGCCTCGCCTTAACTGCGCCGATCTGCTTGATTATCTTTTCGAAGCTTGCGTGGTCGAGCTTCAGCTCGAACTTTTGATATATGTCTGCAAGGATAGCCTTTTGCTGAGACGTGTCAATTATCTGGAACTCCTTCGGATAGAATATCTTTTCGATATCCTCGCGTAACACGCGCACACAAAAGCCGTGATACGTGCAAATGAGTGACGTGTCGTATTCAGGACCGATCAACGAGCGTATCCTTCGCTTCATTTCGCCCGCCGCCTTGTTGGTGAACGTCACACAGAGTATGTTGGCGGGGTCGATGCCGTATTCCTTTACAAGGTATGCATATCGGCTAACCAAAAGCTTTGTTTTGCCGCTTCCCGCACCTGCGATCACCCTTAAATTACCCTCTGTTGACAGGACTGCCTCCTGTTGCTTGTCGTTAAGTGTTGTCAAATATTCCATGGGTGCACCTCCTCAGTATCAATCATAACAAAACCATTGTCCCAATGAACGGACAATGGTACAATATTTTGAGAAAATGGTGCGATTTGTATTCTGTTGATTTTGTATATCAACAAAAAACGAGACCTCTGTATACGAGGTCTCGCAAATTATAAAAATATGATTATTCTTCGATTTCAACCGTTTCGATGGTAATGCTGTTGATAATGGGCTGCTTGTCCTTTGCAATGCTGCCGTTGCCGTCGGTAGGCTCTGCAGCTTCACAGATAGCGTCAACAACGTCCATACCATCGGTTACGTAGCCGAAAGCCGCGTAAAGACCGTCGAGGAAGGTGCTGTCCTTGTGAACGATAAAGAACTGACTGCTCGCGCTGTCGGGATGCTGAGCTCTCGCCATCGAAATGACACCTCTGAGATGGGAAATATCGTTGTCGTAGCCGTTGCCGCTGAATTCACCGACGATGCTCTTGTCGGATCCGCCCGTGCCGTCGCCCTTTGGGTCTCCGCCCTGCATCATAAAGCCCTCCATAATTCTGTGGAAGGTGAGTCCGTCGTAAAAGCCGCTCTCTGCAAGAAGGACAAAGTTTTCAACCGTGATGGGAGCCTCATCCTGATCGAGCTTGATCTTAACGGTACCGTAATCCTTAATATCGATGGTAGCGTAATAGATCTTGGTCTTGTCGAGCGAGGTGGAGATATCCTCCTTGCTTACCTCGGATTCGTCGCTTACGTCCGAGGAATCGTTGGACACGGTGCTCGAGGTTTCGGTATTGGTGCCGAGATCGATACCGGGCTTCTTGTCCTCGACTCTGATGGTTATGCTCTTGATAACCGGCTGCGCGCTTTTGGCAATACTGCCGTTTCCGTCTATGGGCTTTGCGGAGGTGCATACCTTGTCAACAACGTCCATACCCTCTACAACGCAACCGAATGCTGCATAATCGCCGTCAAGGAAGGCGCTGTCCTCGTGAACTATGAAGAACTGACTGCTCGCGCTGTTCATAGCCTTAGACCTTGCCATAGAGATGACGCCTCTCTTGTGAGAGATGGTGTTCTTGTGGCCGTTTGAGGTGAATTCGCCGATGATCTTATCTGTAGATCCGCCGGTTCCGTCGCCCTTGGGGTCTCCGCCCTGCATCATAAAGCCCTCCATAATTCTGTGGAAGGTGAGTCCGTCGTAAAAGCCGCTTTCCGCAAGCTTAACGAAGTTTTTGACCGTTACGGGTGCCTGAGTCTGGTCAAGCTCTACCGTAATGGTACCGTAATCTACGATTTCGATGACTGCATAATAGGTTTTGTTGTCCTCAATCGTGGTGGTCGTTGTTTCGATCGTATCATCCTTGCAGGCACTGAAGCAGGTCAAGGCCATAACGGTAAGCAAAAGAAAAGCGATAATTCTTTTCATTGGTTCCTCCAAAATACAAAATACCGAGTTTTATTCCTTGTTCTTTACAAACATAACTATAATCAGGGCTAATGTGATTGCCGAAATGGCGATTGGCAGCAAAACGCCCTTGAGAAGCAGTGAAGAGATAATAAACAGCACAAGCTGCAGGAAAGCCTCCGCAATGAATACGAAGATAAGGCAGACCCTTCCGACAAATCCCTTTGTGTGGCGCGCCGCAACTACAAACAGCGCACTTGCGATGATGCTTGGGATAAGCGGCTCAATATACAATGCAAAGGAAATAAAGATCAGCCCGAATGCGATCAATACACATACGATCGGCTTTGAAATACTTATTTTCTTTGCCTTGTCGGCAGAATTGTACGTCGGTTCTGCGGTAGGCGCACTTGAGACGCTTCCGCTTGATAAGGTGGGCTTGGTCTCGACAGGCTTAGGCTCGACAGGCGTAGGCGCGACGGGCTTGGTCTCGACAGGCATAGGCTCGACGGGCTTAGGCTCAACGGGCTTAGGCTCGACAGGCGTAGGCTCGACGGGCTTGGTCTCAACGGGCGTAGGCTCGATAGATTCAGCCACGACGGGCGTAGGCTCCGACGCCTTGGAAAGACATATGTTGATGTTGTTTGCGGTTACAAGTCTTTCGTAAAAATCGGAGTCGTTTGCATAGGAATACTTGAATATCGACTGCAGGCGGTTGATGCGCATCGCCATACCGGCGGGCAGGGTGACGTTTTCAAGATATACCACGAGACGTTCCTTTTCGAGGTCTCTAGCGTAATTCAATTCATCCTTGCAGTTGCTCGAATTCAGATAATTCTGCGACATAAACGCAATAAAATATCCGCATTCGTTTATGTGCATAGCGATATTTTCATCCCATTCGGTACCGGGATCGATACCCATATCGTACCAAACGCGGTATCCTTGCTTGCTTAGCTCTTCGATTATCGGATACACGTAATCGGTGTCCCTGTGCGAATAGCTGATAAAAATATAAGGCTCGTTGCCGTTGTAGGGCTTGATTACTGCCATCGGTTTATCACCTCAAATAAGCATGATAATTCATTATAACAGAAACAATACGAAAACGCAACCGAATAATGTGTTTTTCTAAGAAAAAAAGACCGTTTTGGTAAATCAAAACTTACCAAAGTGCGATGCACCATAGTGATAAATCGCCTTAAAATCGCCAATTTTGCACAATACTGCATCAAAAATCCGCGATATACGCTCGTATTATCGCGGATTTCTTCTTTGTCTTGCGACAAAACTATCTGATTTTAAGGTGCGTAGCAGTTTTGCGCGTATGCGATTTGTTCTGTAACGACGGCGAA
>JAFXDO010000053.1 GCA_017563195.1 Clostridia bacterium
CGTTGTCGTAAACAAGGTTGAAGTTGAGAACGTGAACACCGGGTTCAGCGGTGATGTTCTTAACGGTAACGGTAACGGTGATTTCGTCGCCTGCCTTGTAGGTCTCGGGAGCGCTGATCTCGAGGTCGAACTTAGCGTCTGCGTTTGCTTCGCCAAGTGCTTCCTTGAGCTCGTCTTCGAGAGATACTTCGGGATCGTCCTCAACGGGAGGCTGTACGTCGCCGCCTTCTACTTCGATTTCGCCGAGTGCGAGAGCTTCAACGTCAGCTGCAGCTGCCTTTTCGGTGTTCCATGCGGAGTAGGGAAGCTTTGCGGTGCGGGATTCGCCTTCTGCGGGTTCATCGTTTGCAGGGTAGTAGAGGCAAACGTTTTCGTTAATCTTGTTGGAAACGGAGATGAAGTAGTTGAAGCCTTCTTCGCCGTTGAACTCAGCGAGATCAACAGAGAACTCAACGTAGGTCTTGTCGCCTTCGGAGGTCATGATGCCTTCGATGGTGGAGTCAGCGATGTCAGCGCCGGAGTTAGCGTCCTTAGCGGTGTTGTACTTAGCTGTGTAAGCAACTGCGCCGCTCTTTACGCATACATCATAAAAGTGGGTGTAAACGGTAGCTTCGGAATCGGTGTTGATCCAGAAACGAACGTTGGTGCCCTCGCCGTTGCCGCCTTCTACCATTGCGCAGTCGATTTCGAATGCAGCGTAGAGCTTGGATTCATCGGTACGGAGCTGGTACTTGTAGGAAATGGTGTCTTCGGTGGTGGGAACGGTCTGCCAGAAACCGTTGTCGGGAGTGACTTCGGTCCAGCCGTCTTCCTTCCAGCCGTTGTCGGAGAGATCGCCGTCAACGGTGATAACTTCGGGAACGGTGGTGGAGGGAACGGTTACTTCGTATCCTTCGGGAGCGTCCTGAACGGTAGCGGTAGCGCTGGTAGCGGTGCCTGCTTCGAGGTCGATACCTGCGAGGGTAACCTTGTCGCCAACCTTGAGCGCGAGAGCTGCAACCTTAGCTTCCCAGTTAGCAAAGGTCTGACCTGCTGCGTTTTCGGGAAGAGAGCCTGCAGAGTGAACGAGGAGAACGATGTTGCCATCGTTGAAGTTGATGCCTGCTGCAATGCCGTTAGCTGCATTGCCGGGGGTTTCAACAACGGTAACTACTTCGTAAACGTTAGCTTCGGAAGTAGGAGCGAGGAGTACGCTGATAGCCCAGTTGGGGTTAGAAGCGTTGTACTCTTCTTCGGAGGTGATGACAGTAGCGTCTTCGCCTGCGATAGTGCCGTTTACGGAGCCAACGTTGAATACGAAGCCGTAAGCGTTATCGAAGACGTAGATGCCGAGAGAGCCATCTTCGTTTTCTTCGCGGGTCTGACCGTCTTCCCAGTTAACTGCTGCAGCGGATACTGCGAACATGGAAACAAGAAGAAGAGCGGAAAGTGCGAGAGCGAGGAATTTCTTCATTTTGGTGTTCCTTTCTGAAATTTTTTTGATATTTGGGACATTATCCCATATTTCATCTTGAATTATATCATAACGAGCGCGCGATGTCAATAACAATTGTAAAATTTGCGTTGATATTCGTTACGCAAGAAATAAAAAACGGCGGGCCCGATTTAAATGGATCCGCCGAGTTTCTACATTAATAATATAGAGAGTATCGTTCGTATTCGTCGTCGTATATGCGTCCGAGCAGTCTCATCACCTGCCAGATGAAGATTCCGGCACAGATGAGACGGGGTGCAGAGATATATGGGTAGAAATACGGAATTACGAAGCCTGCCGACCAGAATACGGTCATTGCGGAATATGCGAGCCAAGGCAGCGTCGTGGGTATTTCCACTCCGCCGAGATCGGTCGAAAGCGTGCGGACGTCGTTCAGGAATCCGCGGACGCAAAGCAGACACGCCGTCATTGTTGCAAGTGCGAGAAACGCGGCGGCGATAATGATCTTGATGTCGGTCTCGTAAATTATTATTGCTCCGTGCGGCACAAGTAAGCCGCGGAAAATTTCGGTTGCCAGCAAAAGGAAAAACGCAGGGAGCGCAAGACGCTTTGTTTGTCGGAAGCCGCTGACGTCCTTGAACGCAAACGAAGCGATGAAGAAGAGAAAAAACATTGCAGACGCAGGGATGATACGCTTTTCGTCGACGCTTACGTCGATGATGAACAGCAACGCGAACAGAAGAAGGTTTATTGCTCTGCGGAGCTTTTTGATACGGACCTTTTCGGGTCGCGAGGTGTATTCCGACGAATATCTCAGGTCAAGCTCCTCCGCCGATTCGGCGTGGAGCGTGCGCAAAAGCCTTGAAAGCGAAACGAACCACGCGATGGATATGCCCAGCGATATCGCCGAAAGCATAACGACTATCAACGGCTTTGCGCTTACGATCGAAAAGACCGTGTCGTAATCCTCAAGATCGACCGTGATATTGAGACGCATTTCGAGAATCGCGATGAGCTCGGGGATGAGCGTTGCGGCAATGCGGACGAAGAATGCCAGCATGGTGAGGAAGGTTATTCCGTCGCTGCATTTGAGCGTTTTGTTGAAATTATTACGCATCGCGAGGTAGGAGATTCCGTCGAACAGTCTTTTGAATATCAATACGTAAAGAATGCCCTGAACGATCGAAAAGCCTGTAACGGCAAGCATTCTGTTCGAGCTGATGTTCGTAAGGAACACCGAGCGCATCATCAGCAGGTGTATGAATTCGACGATAAAGAGATAGGATATGCACTTTCGTGCTTCCTCGACAGAGCCGTCGAAGTATGCGAGCTGGGTCAGTCCGAAGTACAGCGCGATGCAGCCGAAAACGTCGGGCAGGATGTCAAGTCCGAACGGAACGGGATTGATAAAAAAGGCAAAGCCGAGCAAAAGCAACGCTTTACTCGTTGCCGAAACGCTTCTCTGCTTTTTTGTCCTTGACGCCATGCTTTTCCCTCGCTTTCTTTTATTTTTTGTTATGCTTCTTCAGCTTTTCCATGGTTTCCTGTCTTTCCTTGTGCATTTTTTCGAGCGCTTCCGCCTGCTCGCGTGCGATCGCCTGCTTGTCCTTTTCGTATTGCTTTTCGCTGGTAATAAGGATGAAGCAGGTGTGAAGGAAGAAAAGGTTGTAGAATATAACCACGTACTGAAGTATAAAGATGAGCTGCTCTGCAGAGCCCGCAACGGCTCCGAGCAGATTCATCGACTTCAGCGCGTAAACCGCCACAACGAGCAGTATGTATACCGCCGTCGCGACGAGCCTGTATCTTGCCTGACGCTCGAGCTTCGGCGCAGAGCCCTCCTTCGCGATGCGGATGACCGCGGAAAGCCAGTAAAACGTCATCATCAGCCACGCACCGAGGAAGAGGAAGAAGGTGATCGCGTTGAGATAGGGATAGATCCTGCTTGTCGTCGAGTCGATAATGCCGACGATCTCGCAAATATTGAGAATGCCTGAGGGCAATATGAAAAGTGCCGATATCGCTGCGTGAAGAAAATCCTTATCGAGCCTTGACGCGAGGAAAAAGCCGTATGCCAGAAGCAAAGCGGCGAACAGCTCGCCTCCGATACCGATCATCAGCAGGCAGGCGTAACCGAAAAGTGCTATTCCGAAGCCCATATTTTACCTCTTTTTGGGGTTATTTATCCTGATTGGAAACTACGCTTCCGCAGCATTTTTTGTATTTCTTGCCGCTTCCGCAGGGACAGGGGTCGTTGGGTCCGACCTTCGCCTCGCGCTTGACGGGCGTGGGCTTGACCTTTTTACCGTCGGTCCTCATGCTCGCAGAGCCCTTAAGCACCTGAGTACGCTCTGTGCTCGAGTTGCGGGGACGTGCGGTGAGTATCATTCTTGCGGTGCCCTCGCGGATGCTGTCGACCATTTCCTCGAACATCATACCGCCCTGGATCTTGTATTCGGTAACGGGGTCGCGCTGAGCATACGCGTTGAGTCCGACGCTGCCCATAAGATCGTCCATCGCATCGATATGCTCGACCCAACGCGAGTCGACGTTACGGAGAAGGATCGCACGCTCGACCTCACGGAAGACCTCGGGAGTGAAGAGCTCCTCCTGCTTTTTGAGAACCTCCTCGGCACGCTCGGAAAGTATCTTGACAATGTCGGATGCTTCAAGCGTAGCAAGCGAGGCTTGGTCGTATCTGAAGTCGCCGTCTCCGCAGAGGATGCCCTTAAAGGCGTTACGGATACCGTCGAAATCCCATTCGTCGGGAACGTCTTCGGATGTGAATCGTGCGACGGTTTCCGAGATATGACCGAAGACCATACCTTTGATCTTGTCGGAGATGTCCTCGCCGTTGAGAACCTCGCGGCGCTGCTTGTAGATATTTTCGCGCTGCTGATTCATAACGTCGTCGTACTGAAGCACGCGCTCGCGTCTGTCGGCGTTGCTTCCTTCGATTCGCTTCTGCGCGTTTTCGATCGAGTTGGAGAGGATGCCCGCGTCGATGGGCTGATCCTCGGGCATCTTAAGTGCATCTACGATGCCGATCATCTTGTCGGCGCCGAAGAGACGCATAAGGTCGTCCTGCATCGAGAGATAGAAACGGCTCTCACCGGGGTCGCCCTGACGGCCGGCACGACCTCTTAACTGGTTATCTATACGGCGGCTTTCGTGACGCTCGGTGCCGAGGATGAAGAGACCGCCTGCTTCGCGCACCTTTTGAGCCTCGGGCTCGATCTCGCGCTCGAACTTCGTCTTTAATTCGTTGTAATGCTTTCTTGCGTTGAGGATATCCTCATCGTCGGTCTCGCCGCAGTTGGTCGCCTCGTAAAGCATATAATCGTCAAGCCCCTCCTTGCGGAGCACGTCCTTGGCGAGGAATTCGGCGTTACCGCCGAGCATAATGTCGGTGCCTCGTCCCGCCATATTGGTCGAGATGGTTACCGCGCCGAGCTTACCTGCCTGAGCGATTATTTCGGCTTCCTTTTCGTGGTACTTTGCGTTGAGCACGTTGTGAGGGATGTTGCGTGCCTTGAGGATCTTTGACAGCGCTTCGCTCTTTTCGACCGAAACGGTACCGACGAGTATGGGCTGTCCCTTTGCGCGGCATTCCTCTATTTGTCTTACGATCGCCTCGATCTTGCCGCGGATGCTCTTATATACGACGTCATTGTGGTCGACGCGGATCATAGGCTTGTTGGTGGGGATCTCGACGACGTCGAGACCGTAAATGCGCTCAAGCTCGGTCGACTCGGTCATAGCGGTACCGGTCATACCCGAGAGCTTGCGGTACATTCTGAAGTAGTTCTGGAAGGTAACGGTCGCCTGCGTGCGGTTTTCGTTCTGGACTTCAACGCCTTCCTTTGCCTCGATGGCCTGATGCAGACCGTTCGAGAAGCGGCGGGATGGCATAATACGGCCGGTGAAGCTGTCGACGATAACTACCTTGCCGTCCTGCATCACGTAGTCGGTGTCCTTCTGCATTATACCGCGTGCGCGGATGGCATTGTTGAGGTAGTGCATAAGCTCGCTGTGCTCGCCCTCGCCGATGTTTTCTATGCCGAAGTACTGCTCTGCCTTTGCGAGACCTGCGGTCGTGAACATACAGCTTCTCGCCTTTTCGTCCACGATGTAATCCTCTACGATATCCTCGTCGCTCTTCTTTGCGTCGAATTCCTTGATACGGTAGCACTTGAGTCTGCGTACGAATTCGTCCGCCTTTTTGTACATTTCGCTCGATTCGCCGCCTGCGCCCGAGATTATGAGAGGGGTACGCGCTTCGTCGATGAGTATCGAGTCGACCTCGTCGACGATGGCGAAGACGTGACCTCGCTGAACCGTCTGGGTCTTATAGACGACCATATTGTCGCGAAGATAGTCGAAGCCGAATTCATTGTTGGTGCCGTAAGTAATATCTGCGTTGTATGCTATCTGCCTCTGCTTTGTATCGAGTCCCTGAAGGATAAGTCCTACAGAAAGACCGAGATATCGGAATATGTTGCCATTCCATTCGCTGTCACGCTTTGCGAGGTAGTCGTTGACGGTTACGATGTGAACTCCGTTGCCGGTAAGCGCGTTGAGGTAGGCGGGAAGGGTAGCCATGAGCGTTTTACCCTCACCGGTCTTCATCTCGGCGATTCTGCCCTGATGAATAACGATACCGCCGATAAGCTGAACGTGGTAGTGGCGCTTGCCGAGCACGCGCCAGGATGCCTCGCGCACGGTGGCGAACGCCTCGGGAAGAATGTCGTCAAGCGTTTCGCCGTTTGCGAGACGCTCCTTGAAAATAGCGGTCTGTCCGCGCAGGGTAGTGTCGTCCATTGCCGAATATTTATCCGAAAGAGCTTCGATCTTCTGCGCGATGGGCTCGATCTTTTTAAGCTGTCTTTCGCTGTATGTGCCGAAAAGCTTTGTGAATAAAGACATTTTTATCTCCTTTTTTGAGTCGCGGCTGACAACGTCGGGGATTTGGGTCGGTCCTTGCGGCTCTTCTCAGAATTATGTTACACCTCGTGGGCGTTATTTACCTGCGTTTTGCCTCGGTGGGCAAAGTAATACGTATAATATAATACCACAGATTTTAAAAAAAGTATACACTTATTTGTAAAAAACTTGAAATGTAAGAAAAAAAGAAGTATAATAAACTGACTTTGTATGTTTTGGAGTAATTTATGGGTACGATCGCGGCAATCGGAACCCCGCACGGTAAGGGCGGAGTGGCGATTATTCGGATAAGCGGAAGCGATGCATTCGGCGTCGCGTCCAAAATATTTATTCCCGCAAACGCAGAAAGGTTTTCGCAAAGGATCCAAGGAAACGCGTATTACGGCTCGTTCTGCGACGAGGGCGGGATATTCGACGACGGCTTGTGCCTTGTTTTCAACGCGCCTGCGTCCTTCACGGGCGAGGACGTGATAGAGCTTCATTGCCACGGTGGTATACTCGTTACCCAAAAGCTTCTTGCCGCCGCGCTTAAGAACGGCGCAAGGCTTGCTACGGCGGGAGAATTCACCAGACGTGCGTTTATAAACGGAAAAATCACGCTGACTCAGGCAGAGGCTATCGGCGGAATAATCGACTCGGTCAGCGAAAGGCATCTTTCGGTCACCGCAAGGCAGGCGGGTGGCTCGCTTTCCCGCGTGCTCGACTCGGTCTATTCGGAGCTGCGCCTTCTTGCCGCTTCGGTTTACGCATATATCGACTATCCCGACGAGGATATGACCGACGTGAGCGTCGATGAAATGAAAACTCGACTCGTCGAGATCAAGGCGAGGCTCGATAAGCTTGCGGGAAGCCACACCTTTGGCAAGGCGATAAGCGAGGGCGTGCAGACCGCGATAGTCGGCAAGCCCAACACCGGCAAAAGCTCGCTTCTTAACGCGCTTTGCGGCGAAGAGAGGGCGATAGTTACCGACATCGCGGGCACAACGCGCGACGTGGTCACCGAAACCGTGCGTTTGGGCGACGTTATATTGCGTCTTTCCGACACGGCGGGCATACGAGAAAGCGACGATGCGGTGGAAAGGATCGGTATTGAGCGCAGTAAAAGGGCTATTTCGGATGCCTCGCTCGTGCTTGCTGTATTCGACCTTTCGCGCCCCATTGACGACGATGACAAGCGGCTCGTCGAGGCGATTTTCGAAAGCGGAAAGGAGTCGCAGACGGTCTGCATCTACAACAAGGCGGATGCTGCGGCGGAGCTTTGTCACGATCTTCCCTTTGACAAAAGGGTAACGGTCAGCGCATTGAACGGCGAGGGACTCGACGTCTTGGTCGAAACGGTTTCTATGATGTTCGGTGCGGGAGAAATCGAGGAAAACGACGAGATCGTCGTGAACGCGCGCCAATGTGCGGCTGTGGTGAATGCTGCAAACGCCGTCGGAAACGCGATAGACGCCCTTTCGGGATTTACACAGGATATCGCGGGGATGGACATCGAAAACGCACTTTCGGCTATAGCCGAGGCTGACGGTCGGAGCGTTTCCGAGGATATCGTTAACGAGATATTCTCGCACTTCTGCGTAGGAAAATGATCGCATTAAGCACGCGATCATCCGCATAACGAATCAACAACTCTCTCCGTGCGGAGCAGAGGTTATCAAACTTGTGAAAGGTCTCGCGGAGAGGGAAAAGCAAGCTCGCTTTTGGCTCATCGCGACTGTAAAAAAATGATAAAATACACAGCACAGGAAACAGACGTTGCCGTTATCGGCGCGGGACACGCAGGGCTTGAGGCGGCTCTTGCCTGCGCGAGAATGGGCGTCAGAACCATACTTTTCACGCTCACGCTCGACCTTGTCGGCAATATGCCCTGCAATCCGTCGATCGGCGGCACGGGCAAGGGACACCTTGTTTTTGAAATAGACGCTCTGGGCGGCGAAATGGGCAGAGCGGCAAACGCCGTAATGCTTCAAAGCCGTATGCTGAACGCGTCGAAGGGACCCGCGGTCAGATCTCTGCGTATGCAGTCCGACCGTGTGAGATACCGCGATTATATGAAGAATATCGTCGAAAGGACCGATAACCTTTTGCTTAAGCAGTCGGAGGTGGTTTCGGTCGAGGCAGAGGAGGGAAGGATCGTCGGCGTGACCACGTCGTTCGGCGCGTTTTATCCCTGCAAATGCGTAATAATCGCAACCGGCACCTCGCTTGGCGGACGAATCATTGTCGGCGAGGAGGCGTACGAGTCGGGCCCCGACAACACGCTTCCCGCAAAAAGATTGGTGGATTCCTTGGCCGAAATCGGGGTGAAGCTTACCCGCTTCAAGACGGGCACTCCTCCGAGAGTTCACGCCGACTCGATCGACTACGAAAAGCTCGAGCGTCAGGACGGAGACGAAAACCCGACGATGTTCGGCTATTACGAATCGCGCCCCAACCTTATGCCCTGCTACGTAGCCTATACCAACCGTAAAACACACGATATAATCAAAGCCAACCTCGACCGCTCGCCCCTTTACTCGGGCGTCATTCACGGTACCGGTCCGAGATATTGCCCGAGCATTGAGGACAAGGTCGTAAGGTTTTCGGATAAGGAAAGACATCAGATTTTCGTCGAGCCGATGGGCACCGACACCAAGGAGGTCTACCTTCAGGGCCTCTCGAGCTCGCTTCCCGAGGAGGTACAGCTTGAGCTTATCCATTCCATCGAGGGGCTTGAGCACGCAGAGTTTATGCGTACCGCATACGCGATAGAGTACGATTGCTGTGATCCGCTTCAGCTCACGAACAGCCTTGAATTCCGCGAGATAAGCGGACTTTTCGGCGCGGGTCAGTTCAACGGCAGCTCGGGCTACGAGGAGGCGGCGGCGCAGGGGCTTATCGCGGGCATTAACGCCGCGCTTAAGGTCAAGGGCGAGGAGCCGTTCACGCTCACGCGGAGCGAAAGCTACATAGGTACGCTCATCGACGACCTTGTGACCAAGGGCACGAACGAGCCGTACAGAATAATGACCTCGCGAAGCGAATACCGCCTGCTTTTGCGTCAGGACAACGCACAGACGCGGCTTATGCCTAAGGGTCATGCGCTCGGACTTGTCAGCGATGAGCGATACAACGAGTTTCTTGATAACGAAAACGCACTTTCCGAGCTTATATATTCGCTTGAGCACGAAAGCATCAGGGGCGGAAGCGCGCTCGACGACCTGCTTGAGTCGCGTGGTTATGCACGCACCGGCGCAGGCATCGTAAAGGCAGAGCTTCTGAAGCGACCCGAAATTACGATACACGACGTGATGGCGCTTTCGGGCGATGAGGGAAGGTATTCCGACAATCTGCTTTCGCGTGCCGAAACCGAAATAAAGTACTCGGGCTACATAAAGCGTCAGCTTGCCGAGGTCGAGCGCTTCAAGAAGCTCGAGGAAAAGGTGATTCCCGAAAATATCGACTATACCGAGATCCGCGGACTTCGACTCGAGGCGGCGCAGAAGCTTCAAAAGCTGCGCCCCGAGAATATCGGCAGAGCATCGCGTATAAGCGGCGTTTCGCCCTCGGATATTTCGGTGCTTTTGATATATCTTTCGCAGGGAGGTAAGCGATGAGCTATTCCGCACTGACAAAAAAATACCGCGACACTCTTAGCGATTCCGAGTGCGCGTCGCTTGACATTATCGGCGAGGAATTACGTGCTACCAACGAGGTGATGAACCTTACCGCGCTCACCGATGAAAGGGGAGTCGGGCTTCTTCACTTCTGGGACTCGCTTACGCTTCTCGATACCGGACTTTTTAAAAACGCAAGGATAATCGACGTAGGCTGCGGCGGCGGATTTCCGTCACTTCCGCTGGCGCTTTGTGCGAAGGATTGCTTCGTCGTTTCCAATGATGCGACCGCGAAAAAGCTCAAATACGTGCTTGATACTGCGAAAAAGGCGGGAATCGGAAACCTCGGCACCCTTTGCGGCAGGGCTGAGGAGCTGAGCATACTTCCCGAGCATCGCGATAATTACGATATCGCCGTGGCGCGCGGAGTCGCAAGGCTGAACGTGCTTTGCGAGTGGTGTATGCCGTTCGTGAAAAACGGCGGATATTTCGTTGCAATGAAGGGCGAAAAGGGCAGAGAAGAGGCTGCTGAGGCGAGCAAGGCTATCTCGACGCTCGGTGGAGAATTGGTTGACATAATCGATGTAAAAATTCCCGAATACGATTACCTTCATACGCTTGTCGTGATCAGGAAAACAAAAGCGACACCCAAAGGCTATCCCCGCAAGAACAGTCAGATACAGAAAAAGCCGCTTTGATGTGCGGCGTAAAAGGAGAGACTACCATGGATGAAATTCGTGACGAGAACGGCTTGACCGAGGCTGAATATATCGCAACATACGATGCGTCGAGGTTTGAACGCCCTTCGGTGACGGTTGACATAATTATGATCAAAGACGGCAAGGTTTTGCTGATAAAGAGGGCGAGACACCCCTCGCTCGGTAAGCTTGCCTTTCCCGGTGGATTCGTCGACCCGAACGAAACGGTATATACCGCCGCGGCGCGCGAGCTTTACGAGGAGACCGGTCTTAAGGCTGTCGGACTTCGCGAGATAAACGTAGCGTCCGAGCCGAGCCGAGACCCGAGAACAAGGATTATTACGGTGCCGTTTATCGCAAGCGCGTCGAATTACGAGGAAATGAAGGCAGGCGACGACGCGGCGTCGGCGCAATGGTATCCTTTTTCTTACAGGAAAACCAAGCTCGGGGCAGGCGAGATCTACGAGATAAGCATCGTCGACGGAAGCGAGCGCAAAAGCTTCAAGGTGGTCAAATCCTACGACAAAAGCGGTGTTGTCGCCGACCCGATCTATAAGCAGACCGGTAATTCTCCCTTGGCAGGCGACCACGCCGAAATACTCGCCCGCGCATTGGACATAATCGAAGCATAGCAAAAACTGACGCCTCGACAGTATTTGTCGGGGCGTTTACCGTATTTTAACAAAAATTATGTTGCTTATACGCGAAAGCGGCGTTATAATAGGGAAAAGGAGTGTGAACGATCATGGGAGAGCAAAGACTCGACGAGCAGACGATAAAGGAACAGCTCAACGCAATATTGAACGATGACGTTATCGAATGGTCCAAGCCGATAATGACGAAATTTATGAAGCTTATGGCATATTATCGCTGTGCGATGATGGAGATAGAGACGAAGTTCAACGTGCTTAACGAGGAATTCTCGCTTCGGTTCGACCGAAACCCCATAAACAGCGTTAAAAGCAGACTTAAGTCGCTTCCGAGTATGAAGAGTAAGCTTTCGCGCAGAGGCGTTGCCATGTCGGTCGACGCTATCGAGGAGCAGTTGAACGACGTTGCGGGTGTACGGGTCATATGCTCGTTTACCGATGACGTGTATATGCTCGCAGAGGCGCTTTTGAAGCAGGATGATATCACCCTTGTGGAGGCAAAGGACTATATAAACAACCCCAAGCCCAACGGGTACAGAAGCCTGCATCTTATCGTAACTGTTCCGATCTTTCTTGCACGCGAAAAGCGGCTGATGAAGGTCGAGATACAGCTCCGCACGATTTCAATGGATTCTTGGGCGAGCTTGGAGCATCAGCTTCGGTATAAAAAGGATTACGAGTTTGACGACCGTATGGCAAGCGAGCTTCTTCGCTGTGCCGAGCTTTCGGCAGAGCTTGACGCGCGTATGGATGCGTTGAGAGAAACGGTGCATAACGACTGAAGTAAATAAACGTAAGAGAGGAGGATCCGAAGATTCTCCTCTCTCATTTATTATATTACGTATACGTCAAAGACTTCAATCGACCAGATCGAGCCACATCGCTACGCTGCTTTTACTCGGACAGTCGGGGACGATGAGGTCGCCCGAATCCACGAGGTCGTAAACAGCCGTCATCCTCGTGTGTAAAAGGAACATCTGAGCTGCATAGTCTGCCTCGTCCTTGTTATGCTTTGAGGTGTCGGATATAATAAGCTCTCTGATTTCGCCGTAAAGCGACCTCGTAAGATCGATCAGCTTTTCGGTCTTGGGGTCGGAATAAAGACGCTCGAGCATAGCTTTCCGTGCTTCGGACGTGATCACGATAATGTCGGGAATCACCCTGCCGTTTTCCTCGTGTGCAAAGCGGTTGTTGATCGAGCCCCATATGATATGCTCACTCTGCGTGAAGCTGTCGACGGTTCTGCCGTTTCGCAAGATGTCTGCAAGTAATACCATTTCGCTATATTCCATTAAGCCGACCCGTTCCCACATTCCGAAATTGCTTATCTGGAACGCCCAAAACTGATCACCGCTATTGGAGCCGGTTCCGCTGTGTCCCGAGAACAGCGGTCGGGGCAGGGTCACGTCCTCATAGCCCATGAATCCCCAGCTTTCGCCGTTGGCTCTGACTCTGTGGCAGGACTCAACGTCTGCGATCTTCTGTGCGATCAAATCGGCGATCATCATGACTGCCCACCACTTTACGTCGTTGTCGCTCATCGCTTCGGGCGCCGTTTTGTGTTCGCGGATAAGAGGCAATGCGGATGTGATTATTTCGTTGATGAGCGAGCTTCGTTTTGCCGAATCTCTGCATAAAGCGTCGTATATCCTTCGTTGACATTCGGCGCTCGATATGTAAAAATCGGTGATAAATCTGCCGTCGTCAAGCTTTTTGAGGAGCGTCGCTTTTACCAGCAGCTCGACCTCTTCCTCCATATAGGGCAACGCGATGCCGAGCGCGATCGCGAGCTCCTCAAGCGTGCTTGGATTGTTGCTTGCTTCAAGAAGAATGTTTTTGGATATACTTCTTTGAACCGCGCTCCACGGCAGCCCCGTGGGCTGAGGACCGCTCGACGAAAAATCGACGTTTTCGGGCTTGTAGCTTCTTGCTCCGAATTCTCTTGCCATATTCATACCTTCCTTTAACTTGGTTCTCGCGCGGCGAAGCTTAGTCATCACCGTGCCTTTCGGGAGGTCCAGCGTGTCTGCGATGTCAGTGACTCTTCTGTCATCGATATAGAAGGCGATGAGAATGCTTCGGTATTCACTCGAAATGAACGCCAGCTCACGCCGCAACAGCTTCAATTCCTCGCTGTGTATCATTTCATTTTCGGTGCTTTCGTCGCTTTCGACCTCGAAATTTTCGATATCCTCGCCCGAGATCCTTTCCGATCGCTTCCTTTTGTCGTCTGCCCAACGACTGTAGCGATTGCGCGCTATCTGCCACACGTATGCCGAAAAGCTGTCGGGTATTACGCCCTTTTTAAGCGCAGTCAGCACGTTTAACGCGATATCCGACGCAAGATCCTCGGCTTCAACGCTGTTTCCGGTCTTTTTAAGGCAAAAATAAAAGAGCTTTTCGGTGTATTCGTCGGTAAACCTATCGATAAGCATTTTTGTCTCGTACATCACTTCGCCTCCCTTCATCAATATAGTGCAAGAAATCGGTGATTGATTTCACTCATTTGCGTTTTTTGAAAAAGAGCGCGAGAGAAAAGCTTTTTTCAAAAAAGCCTTCTCTCGCAGAGCATTCTTTTTGGAATTCCAACGTTAAAGGCGATCATTCCTCAACGAAGGGCAGCTCGGTCATACGGAGCTTTGCGCAGGCGTAGGGGTAAAGCTCTGTCACCGTGGGCGCGCTAAGGGGTGCACACGATTTGGGTAGCCTTGCGCAGACGGTGTTGTAGCCCTCCTCATAGCCCCAGTCGATGGGAGCGACGCTTGCCTTCAGCACGACCGGCGGTTTTTCGGACGAAAACGGAACGTCCGATAACCCCTTGAATTCGCATCCAAGCTTGCCTCCCGCAAAGCCGTAGCCGTAGTCGGATTCGGGGATATACTCGTAATCGCAGTAGGGGAATTTGCGCTCGACACCGTCACGCAGGTATTCGAGCATATTCTTGCGATATCTGATGGGTACTGCGAAAAGAAGCGAGCCGCATTTTGCGACGTTGAGCCCGATAGGGCTTTTTTCAAAGCGGGGAAGCGTGTCGAAGGCGACCCTTATAACTCTGTTTTCTCCTGCCGAGAGTGCAAACGAAAGCATTTCGGATTCGGTTGCTTCACCGTTTACCGTGAGATTTTTTGCAAACGAAGGTATTCTTATGCGGAATACGGTGTCGCACTTTGCGCAAACCGTGTATGAAAATTCGTTTTTGAAGGGGTAATCTGTGGTAACCTCGACAGATATTTCGTCGCTGTTAAGCGAGCAGGGGAGTGAAAGCGCACAGGTAACGCCGTCGTCGCTCTTAAGGAACACAGAGAGCGCGAGCTTGGGCCAGCCCTGACCGAAGTTTGCCGTGCAGCAGCCGTAGTTCGGCTCGAGTCCGAACAGATGTGAGTCGGCGAAGTTTGTTCTGAATATCGGCTTTCCGGGGAAGCGGATGCAGGCGATCTGGTTGGACATCTGATCGTACTGATGCGACCAGGTGTCGTCCGAAAGCGATGCCGGAAGTGCGTTGAACGCAAGCAGCTCGAGCCGCTCTGCCCACTTTTTGTCGCCCGTGCGGGCATAAAGCTGCTCGAACGCGAACATCAGCTCGACTACCGAGCAAAGCTCCGCTCCTTGAATGGGACTGATGCCCGAAAGTACCTCGTCGCCTGTAAGCATTCCTGCGGGCATACCGTTGTGACGGTAAAGCAGACTGTAAAAATATTCACCCTCGTCGAGGTATTCGTCTCCGAGAAGCGCGTGCGAGACCGCCTCGGATTTTATCATCATACAAAGATTGACTATGTGGGTGTCAAGCGTCCATTCGTTTAACGGGCGAGCCCACTTGTGCTCGATGGTATGGTAGTCCATGCCCTGCGATTTCAGTATCCTTGCGAGGTCGAGTATCCATTCCTCGCCGTATCGCTCGTACAGGAATTCGAGCGCGAAGAAGCCCTCGAACCATCTGTACTTGCCCCAATCGAAAAGCCGTACCTCGCCCGACGAAAGCAGGTCGTGATAGTTCTTCATAGCATCATAGAGTATTTTCGGTATCCGCTCGTCGCGCGAGCATTCATAGTATACGGTGAGAACCTTTGAAAGCAGAAGCAACGCCCAGGTGTCGTAGGAGGAACGCGCGGAATCGTCACAGGGACATATCCATCCGTCGGGCTTTTGAAAAGCGATGATCGATTCGACGTACTTCCAGGCACGTGCGATCATCGATTCGTCACGCAACAGATAAGCCAACGGAATGAATCCGTCGAGCCAGTAGGGAACACGCTCCCAGCCCTCTGCGTCGCCGCCTATCCATGCGCTGTCGCGTACGTCGCGCCATACACGGTCGAGATTTCCGCTCAAGCCGTTTGCCTGAATTACGAGCTGATCGCGAAGCCATCCCGTAGGCTCTATTTCATTTGCGGTGTAAAAACAATGCTTTTTCATATGATGCCGTCCCTGGTGGGTTGTTTGAATCATTATAAAATATCGAGGCGCGGTTTGCAAGAGTTTTGTGAAAAGCGGTTGACAAATCGTTGTTTATTGGGTATAATGCGTTTTGCGTACGTATGCGCGATACAGGGATGTAGCCAAGCGGTTAAGGCACCAGACTTTGACTCTGGCACCTCGATGGTTCGATTCCATCCATCCCTGCCAACAAAAAAGGAACTTTTGTCTACCAGACAAAAGTTCCTTTTTTGAATGATGTTTGCCTGCGGCAAATGATGCAGGGCTTCGCCCAATGATGTTCGCTTCGCGAATGATGTGTGCCTTACGGCACATTGGGCAAACATCGCATCATTGCGGAACGCAGTGGAGCAACATCATATTTGCGAAGCAAATGCATCATATCGCCGCAGGCGATGCATCATTTAAGGATCATTTATTTGAAGTCAAGAATGACTCGCTTTTCAAGGACGGCAAGGAAATCAAGCTGATTCGATCAGTGAAAATATACCGCTACAAGAAATTTTTGTATATGGAAACGTCACACTCTATGTTCACTGTCAATAACACGGATTTTGTATCGGGCGACAGAGACAGCTTTTTAAGCTGGGCAAAATCTTGCGACATACGGATATTACGCGGATACTGATATGACAAAAAGATGCTTTGCCGCTTTCCCTTGATTTCCGGCGTTTGCATCGGTTGTTGTCGGGAAAGCACAAGTGTTATATATACTCAAAAAAGCACCGGAAGGTGCTTTTCGTTAAAATATCTCAAGCATTTCCGGCTGTGAATCACTATTATTTCTACAAATATTAACTTTTTATTCTTGTATTATTAATTGCGGTGTGGTAAACTATCATAAATAAGTGGATATTGAGGAATATAGATGTTCAAAAGTATTTTCGGGAAATATCTGTGGGCGTTTACGGTGATATTGCTTGCATGTATCACCGCAATACTTCTTGCTGTTTCCTCACGTATATCGGCTGACAGCTACACGATACAGCGCGACACGATGAACGCGTCGCTCGGCTCTACCGCGCTTGTTGTCGACAGCTATCTTGAAAAAAACGGTTACGACACGATCTACACGGCGTTTACCGACGGAAGTGACCTTCAGAGCCTCATTGAGTATTCCGCGAGCAAGTCGCGAACCGATATTTTCGTGTTCGACAAGCTCGGGCTTCTTGTTGCGACGACCGATGACGACTATGCCAACGGCAATTACGCTTTGAGCGATAACGCGATGCTGACGATGATCGCGCACGACGAAAGCTATGCAATAAGCACTGTTGACGGCTTCTTCGGCAAAAACAGAATGAACGTGTACGAGGTCGCATACCAAGGCTCGACACCGTTCGTTATCCTCATCAGTATGGAAAACTACTCGAGCGTGGTGTTCTCGAAGGATATCATCATCGTGGCAATAACCGTTGCGCTCTGGATCTTCCTTGCGGCGATGCTTTCGCTTTACGTTATCTCACGCCGTATCACCGATCCGCTTGTTGAGGTAATCAGTGCGGCGAAGGATTATTCCAAGGGCAGGTTTGACACCAAGATAGTATACGACGGCGTCGACGAGGTTGCGGAGCTTGCAAGGGCGATCAACGATATGGCGGCTTCGCTGAAGCATATCGATGAGGTAAGAAACTCGTTCCTCGGCAACGTCAGTCACGACCTTCGCACCCCGATGACCACGATATCAGGCTTTGTCGACGGGATACTCGACGGTACGATACCGCCCGAGCAGCACGAAAAGTACCTGAATATAATATCACACGAGGTCAAGCGTCTTTCACGACTTGTAAATACGCTTCTCGAGGTTTCTCGGCTTGAAAGCGGCACCGACCTTAAGATGTCCGACTTCAATCTTTCCGAAACCGCGCGTACCGTGCTTATCTCGCTGGAATCGAAGATAAGCAAGAAGAATATAGATATAAGCTTCGATACGGGAGAGGACGACGTTTACGTAAACGCCGACCCCGATTCGATCCATCGCGTTATTTTCAATCTGATGGATAACGCGGTCAAGTTCACACCCGAAAAGGGAAGCATCTCGATAAATATCGCCCTCGTTTCGGACGGCAGGAAAAAGCGCAAGGCGAAATTTACTATCCGCAACAGCGGCGAGGGCATCCCATCCGAGGAGCTCCCGCACGTTTTCGATCGATTCTATAAGACCGATCGCTCGCGCGGGCTCGACAAGAGCGGCACGGGGCTCGGGCTGTATATCGCGAAGACCTCGATTATGAATCACGGCGAGGATATTACAGTCGATTCGGTTGTTAACGAGTATACCGAGTTCAGCTTCACTCTTCCGACCGCACTCGTTGAGGTTGCACCGAGGAGAATAAGCTGAGTTAAGCCTGCTTTAAGCCAAACAACTACAATGAAGATAACCTCGTAAAGGAGAAATATCAATGTCTGAATTCAACGATTTTAATAACCAGACTCCACCCTCAAACGGCAACCGTCCCGATTATACCTACAATTGGAACGGAAGTGAGCATAATAAAAATTCGGGAGGCGGCAAGATCTGGGTGATAGTTGCCATCATACTCGGTGCGGTCGCGCTGCTCGCCTTCGGCGTCGCGTTTGCGCGTCAGGCAGACGAGTATTACGGCGATTCCTCCGACCCTGCATCCTACGCCGTTTCGGGTGAGCCTTCGATGCCCGATATGCCGGATGACGGAAGCAGGCCTGATTTTTCTCGCGATCCCAACGTGAGCGTCCCCGAATTTGATCCTGCAGACGATGCATATCTTGATCTTTCGACCGACCTCAGCGCGATTTACGAGGAATGCTCGCCCTCCTGCTGTACCGTTGAGGTAAGCGTTAACGGCATCCTTTATTCCATCGGAAGCGGCTTCGTTATCGATTCCGAGGGCGGCTACATTGCGACCAATCATCACGTTATCGAATCGGGCGACGACATTACCGTAAGATTTTATAACGGCGACGAATATGAGGCTGTTGTTGTCGGAAGCGACGCCACGACCGACCTTGCGGTGCTTCACGTTGAGGCGGAAGGACTTCCTCAGGTAAGCTTCGGCGACTCTACTACCGTAAAGATAGGCGAGGGCGTGGTTGCTATCGGCACCCCCTTCGATCTTTCGCTGGCAGGCACCATGACCACCGGCATCATCAGCGGTATTGCCCGCGACATTGAAATCACGAACGATTACGGTAAGGTAATCAAGACCATGACTCTGCTTCAGACAGACTGCTCTATCAACCCCGGCAACAGCGGCGGTCCGCTTATCGATATGGCGGGTAACGTTATCGGTATCACCTCGATGAAGCTTGTTGACGAGGAATTCGAGGGAATCGGCTTTGCGATCCCCATTTCGAGCGCAGTCGATATCTTCCGGAAGCTTATTGCGGGCGAATCGATCGGCGACAGCGATATTGCGGTTGCCGCACCGAAGATCGGCATTACCGTTTACGACGTTGAGGACGGACTCGAATACTTCCGTATGAAGCCGCTTTGCGAGTATCCCGAGGGCGTGCTTATCGCGGATATCGAATTCAACTGCTCGGCATATGCGGCAGGTATGTCCCGCTACGATATCATCACCGACTTTGACGGCACAGCGGTCACCGACCGAGACTCGCTGTCGAATGCACTTTCGGGCTATCGCGCAGGCGATACGGTAAGCGTCACGGTATTCCGCTTCAACAGAACTCTTACCTCGGGCGAATACGTCGTTATCGAATTCAAGCTCGACCCCGCGGAATAATTAAAAAGCCGAATAATCCGGAACAAACAAGAAGCCTTGCGGCACAAAATGCCACAAGGCTTCCTTTTTTGTTATCAGTTGTCCTGAGGGTAGTCGTAGCCCTGCTCGCAGGCGAGTCGTGCGCATTCTCTCAATGCTGCGACCGTGTCTGCGTCGAGACCTGCGGTGTAGGAATTGCCGTCGACGTCGATATCAAGGAAGGTCTTTGCCCATACCGTCGCGATCAGGAAGGCCCCCGCGTGCGAATGGTGCGAATTGTCGGTGTGGTAAATTACCTCGTTCGGATATTTTTCCTCGCAGAAGAGGAATGCATCGGTGCCTCGCGCGATCCTTTCAACGCCGAAATCAACCGCGAGCTTGCCGTAGTTGACGTGATGTCTGTATGCGCTGTTAAGACGCTGAGTCGGGTCGTCGTTTGAGGAGTATCTTTCGTAGATAAGAAGCTCCGCGCCGTTTTCCTCGATAAGCGGGACTATAATATCCATCGCGGGCTTGGATTCGGGGTAGTCGGCGTTGCTGTTGTCCTGTACCACAACGTAGTCGTAGCTCTTTTTGCCGAGCTTATCGCGCAGCAGCTTGCCGTGTCGTTCGTTGCTTGCATCGGCGTATTCTCTGAGATAAGCGCCGCCGATACAGCAGTATTCAACCTCTACGTTAATGCCGGCAGCCTTGCATATCTGCTGGAACTTGTGGGGGATGTTGAAGAAATAGGTGCTGCTGTTGCCGATAAAGAGGAAGCTTATAGGCTCGTCTGTTGCGGGATATGCAAGCGCCTCCTCGGCGGGAATGCCGAACGCCTCTGTCTCGGCTGCCATTATCCAGTTGCCCTTGCCGATGAAGCGAAAATCAACGTAGCGTGCGGTGAGTGCACCGTCGAGCTTAAGGGTAATGTCGATCGTGCTCTTGCTTGCGCTGTCAACGCTTTGAGCGACACCTGCGTTGTACCATTCTTTTCCGTCGTTGGAGAGATATATCGCAACGAATTCGGGAGAGTCGATGCCGACGTCGATGTGATAGCACGAGCCTACGCTTGCTACGAATTTGTCGAGGTAGTAAAGACCTCCGAGGTCTGCCTTGACGGATGCGTATCCGTCTGAAACGTAGTCGCTTGCATTCTTGTTAAATCCGACGAAGGTCTTGTCGGAATACTTCGCCGTGTCGGTGGGACGGATGCCGTCGGTAAGGCTCTTGCCATCCTCGTCGGGATAGCTCGGAGACGACGCGTCGGGGTAAAGTCCGGTCACCGCATAGCTCTTGCCGAGTAATACGTTTGTGTAATTGGGGTCGTTGTCGATAATAATCATGGGATAGCTCTCCTCAATTTCCGAAGATGCGTTTTCCGAGCTCTCGCCCTCGCTTTCCTTGTTACAGCCGCACAGAGCAAGCGGAAGCACAAGAAACGCAAGAGTCAGAAGCAGGGATGTGATTCTTTTCATCCGAATAACCTCCTTTGCGTTTATGATTACATTATACAACATAAAAAACGCTTGTCAAGCAAAAGAAAAAGATTGCAGAGCGTCACTCTGCAATCTCTTGCTTCAGGTCAGCTTGATATATGCACCGTAGGAGTATCCCTCGATTCCGTTGTAGGTGACAAGATACCACTCGCCGCTTTGTCCCTTGATGCTGACCGTGGCACCGTTTGGTATCTGACCGATGATCGTTCCCTGAAGATTCGGCTGATTTCTGATGTTGAGCCGCCCGCCCTCGGTGACGACGGTTCCGCTTTGCGTCGGATTCGGGTCGACAAGCGTCAAACCGAAGTAGTCGGCGACCGATTGAGACAGGTTTTCGGCGATGAGCATCAGGTTGCTCTTGATCCATTCGGCATCGCGATCGTTGTCGTGATATGCAAGCTCGACGAGTATCGAGGGCGCGCGTGTGTTGTTGAGCTCGTAAAGACGCGTCGTGGCAAGTGCGCGGACCTTGTCGGGCTCGGGATAAATGCGCTTGAGGTTTGCGACGAATATGTCGGCGGCGCGCTTGCCGTTCACGCTCGTAGGGTAATAGTAAACGTCCGAGCCGGTCTGACGCCCGTAGTTTGCACTTCCCGACGCGTTTGAGTGCAGAGCAAGGTGCAACGCATAGTCACCCGCGTTCGAAAGCCTTACCGAGTCGCCGACAGAGCCCTCGGGATTGTTCCGTGTGAACGTGATCCCGCTCGCCGTGAGATAGGGCTCCATATAGTCGGCGATAAGGTTCATGTAATATTCCTCACTTCCGCTTCCGTCGTAATAAATGTTGTATTCCTGCGTCGACGGACTTAAAAAAAGCATTGGCATGGTAATTACCTCCTTCTGCTTTCATTATATGAAATTTTTCGCAAAAAGCTATTGACAAAGCGGGAAGATTATGGTATTATACGTTGGTACAAAGAAGAAGAGCGATGCTCTCACCCTGCGGCAAACGGCCAGCTCGGTCAATAAATCGTTACGGTATAGCTATGCCGTAATTGTTTTTGGCTGTGCAAAGTGGGGTTTCCGCTTTGCCTTTCTTTTTTGTAAAAACGCATCAAATTTGGAGGTGGCAGTTATCGCCGCGAAAAATTCTTCTCTCATCAATGAAGAAATCAAAGCAAGCGAGGTCCGCGTCATCGGCGCAGACGGTAACCAGCTTGGAGTTATGAAGCTTTCCGAAGCATTGAAGCTTTCGAACGAGGCTGAGCTCGACCTTGTCGAGATCGCACCCGACTCGAAGCCGCCCGTGTGCAAGATCATGGACTACGGCAAGTTCCGCTTCGAAAAGGAAAAGCGCGAAAAGGAACAGCGCAAGAAGCGTCAGATAATCGAGCTTAAGGAAATTCAGCTTAAGTGTCGTATCGATACGCACGATTTCAACACAAAACTCAATCACACGCTCAAATTTTTGTCTCAGGGCAACAAGGTCAAGGTGATCGTTAAGTTCTTCGGTAGAGAAATGGCTCATACCGAGCTTGGCGCACAGCTTCTCGATCGCTTCGCCGAGGGCTGCGGAGAAGCCGCTGTCATCGAAAAGAAGCCTTTGCTCGACGGACGAAATATGACTATGATATTGGCACCTAAAAAGGCTAAATAAACGAAGATAAAATAACCGAAAGGAATAATAACAATGGGAAAAATCAAGACACACAAGGCTTCCGCAAAGCGTTTCTCTTTTACCGCAACCGGTAAGATCAAGATGAACCACCCCGGCAAGCGTCACAAGACCGGTCTTAAGGCTGCAAAGACCAAGAGACAGCTTCGTAAGGCTTCTTACGTAAGCGACGCACGCTACGACGATCTTAAGAGAATGATCCCCTATAAATAATTGACGGAGGTAAAGTAAGAAATGGCAAGAATCAAAGGCGCACTCGCGACCAGAAAAAGAAGAAATAAGATGCTCAAGCTCGCTAAGGGTTACTGGGGCGCAAAGAGCAAGCACTTCAAGATGGCAAAGCAGGCTGTTCTTAAGAGCGGCAACTACGCTTTCGCCGGCAGAAAGCAGAAGAAGAGAGATTTCCGTTCTCTCTGGATCACCCGTATCTCCGCACAGTGCAAGGTAGAGGGTATCAACTACTCCCGCTTCATGTACGGTCTCAAGAAGTCCGGCATCGAGCTCAACCGTAAGATGCTCTCCGAGCTCGCTATCAACGACAAGGCTGCATTCGCATCTCTCGTTGAAACCGCAAAGAAGGCTCTTTAATTTATTACAGAATTATTAGAAATTGTTAAATTCTTTGTTGACATGTGTCGAATTGTTTGATATAATGTCCCCAAAAGATGCGATTTCCTCGGAAACCGAAGCAAGGGAGGGTTTAAAATGGCAGAGGTAAGAGTTAAGGAGAACGAAACCATCGACAGCGCTCTCCGCAGATTCAAGAGATCTTATCTCAGAAGCGGCGTTCCTGCTGAGATTCGTAAGAGAGAACATTACGAAAAGCCCAGCGTAAAGCGCAAGAAGAAGTCTGAAGCGGCTCGTAAGAGAAAGTTCAGATAAGCTTCTGTAAAAAACGTTAAAGAAACACGGTGATCCACCGTGTTTTTTTATTTTGCGATTCCTGCTCTTGAATTGTTAATAATATGTTGCTTCTCTTTACAAACTGCAAAGCTTGTGCTATTCTTAATTGAACAAGATATTTGAGGGGAGAACGAGAAATGAAAAGAACGATTTGTGTGCTGCTTTGCTTGGTTATGCTCTTTACCTGCGTTCAGTTTTCGGCGGTTGCGTTGTCTGAGGAACAGCTACCCGACCACACCGCCGTCGATTATTCGCAGGTGTTGGAATTGGGCAAGACCGAAGCCTTGCCGTTAGATAACGACGCGCCGCTTATCCGCGTTGAATTTTGCTCTTGGCGCGGCTACGCACAGGGCTTCACCGTCGAGCTCGAAGCAGGGAAGTATTACACCTTCGAGGTGACGATCACCGACGTTGACGGCGGTTGTGGATATTTCGACAGAGCATTGGCGGTCATGCGCGATGATCTTAGCGGCGATTTCGAGCTTGACTATATCGTATACGCCAATGACAACAATTCGGCAGACGACGCCGATTCTCTTACCGTAAAAGTGTCGTTTGTTGCGTCCGAAAGCGGCGATTATAAGCTTTTGGCGTGGGGCCTCGTTGAGGATTCGGCAGGCGAGCCCGTGTTCGGCACCGACAACGTTAAGATAGAGTATTCGGTTTATGAGAACAATTGCGCGGTGGTCGGCATCGAAACCGCTTCGGACCTCGCCCGCTTTTCGGAGGACGTTGACAATTACTACTACGACGAAAATATGATCGTTCTTAACTTCAAGAATGATATCGATATGTCGGGCATTGCATACAAGCCCTTCGACTCTTACTTCATCGGTTCGGTCGTTATTCGCGGCAACGGAAACACCGTTTCGGGCTTGACTGTTCCGCTTATCGACGAAGCAGACGGGATTTCGGTTTACGACCTTGATATCGAATCGGTTATCCGCTATGACGAAGATTCGAGCTCGCGCTGCGACGTCGGCATGATCGCTTGCTATGCAAACTCGTTTTATATCGAAAATTCTTCGCTGAACGGAAGCATAAGCCTTTCGAACAATTCCGACGTTGAGAACGTTGGCGGAATTATCGGTGAAGCTTACGCCTTTGAGGCTTATAATGTTGTGGCGAACGTCGATATCGCTTTTAATAACGTCGATAACGTTGCCTACGTCGGCGGAATTATTGGTTATGGCGTGGGCAAATTCAACGCATTTAGCGTTGTTTGGAACGGAACCATTACGGTTGACGTAAAAGAATCCGCCTGCGACATAGCCGGCTTTGCAGGCTTGATCGAGGTCGGAACTGCGATTATCGAGCATACCTCGACCTCGGGCGAGATTGTAATCAGCGAACCGATTACCGATATCGACACGATCGGCGGCTTCATCGGCGCGAACCGGGCTAATACGATTTATGACAATTGCGTTTCCTGCGTCGACATTACCGCGCTTGGCGCAAAGTACGTCGGCGGATTCATCGCAAGATCCGAAAAGAACGCCGTCTTTTTCAACTGCTGTTACGAGGGAGTTATAATCGGCGGAAGCAACACAGGCGGCTTCGTGGGCATATCCGGCTCCGAAGCGTCCGAAAGCAGCTACGTAAACTGCTATGCGGTCTCCGATATTTACGCCGGCGAAGAGGTCGGAGGATTTATAGCTAACGCTTACGGCGGCGAAAGCTTTATCAACTGTTATGCAAACGGAAGCTATACGGATATGCGCGGCAACGATAACATCCCCTACGGAATCGGCAGCTTCTTGGGCGTTGCCGATGGCGCTGTTTTCTTTGCAAACGCGTTTGCACGCGGCAACAATGCAAGCTCTGCTTACGGCGATTATCCTGTGGATATCGATGCCGAGGACGCAACATTTGTTACCGTTATCGACTTTAAAAGCTCTGACGACGTTAGCGATATGACCGCGGCACTCAATGTGTTGGTCGGTGAAATTAACGATGCCGATATTTATGAATATCCGCTCAATACGTGGTACCCGAGACGCGGTAACGGTCCGAGCTTCACTCCTGCACCGCAGTACCGCCTCGGCGACGTAAACTACGACGGATACGTTAATCAGTACGACTATATTCTCGTTAAGCGCCACTATTTCGGGACTCGCACTCTTTCCGATATCGAAATGCTTCCTGCTGACGCAAACGTAGACGACAAGGTCGACCAGTTCGACTATATTCTTATCTGCCGTCACTACTTCGGTACATATACCATAGGTTAATATTTGTTTGATGCGGGAGAGGTTTTTATAAAAAAGACTTCTCCCGCAAAAGCTTTCTTATATAAAAGCCTTGAAAAAGCGATCGATTTAATGTATAATGTAAAGGATAAATAAATACGGAGGATCGTATGAAAAGACTACTCGTATTGTTCATGCTGCTTGCATTGGCGTTGCCTATGCTCGCTGCGTGCGAAACCGCATCAACCGACAGCTCTTTGGAGGAATCTTCTATGTCTCCCGACGCAAACGCACAGACCGTTTGGAAGGACGCCTACAAGGATGAGGCAAACGGATTTGCAGACGCAAACGCCGTTTACAGCCTTAAGGCATATTCCGACGGTATCGAATCAACATCGTACGACTCGCTTCCCGCGGGCGATACCCGTTACCTCTTCGGCGGCAGCGAAAAGACCCGTGCTGTCGTTCTTTCCGAGGGCTATGCGCTCACGCTTCCTTCTGCAAGTGTCACCGCCGATTTTTCGCTCGGCGCGCTCAGAAGCAAGTTCTACGGCGACGGCTACGTGCTTACCGTTTCGTATGAGGATCAGAACCCCTACGGCAGGAGAGAGGGTGATAAGATCATAGTTGACGAAAACGGCTGGAAGACCTATTTCGACGAATGGCTTGTTCGCTATTTCGTGAATAACGAATTCCTTATGGAAAACAGCATCCGACGCACCCGCGCTATCGGTCAGACCACCGATCTGCTTCCCGGCTACGTTGTCGACTATTACGATATGCAGATGAACGTTGCCGCTAAGGTTGAATACGATTGCTATTCGATCGCAGTCGTTCGCCCTGCGGACACCTATCAGTACTTCTACCTGTTCGTTCTTAAGTCCGACGACCCGATGTTCGAGCAGATGGACGCCATCGTCGCGTCCTTTAAGGAGCTTGCCGATGAAGAAAAGTCGGGCACTCCCGTTAACAGCGTAGGCTCTTACGAATTGAAGATACCCGAGCATTGGAACGAGGAAACCAAGGCTTACTACAACAAGCTTCTTACTCAGAACACCGTTGATATGGGTATGTTCTACCAGAAGAACGATCCTATCTACGTTGACTGGTTCTATGAAAGCATCGAAAGTGAGCTCGACGTATTTATGACCTACCTCCACACCGGCTGGTACGGCAAGGAATACAAGAGAAGCGCTCTCGATATGGACCTCGTCACGAGCGAGGCGGGTGGTAACGGCTTCAACGGCAAGCCCGTGTTAGAGCTGACCTATCAGTTCACCACCACCAACAACACTCTCGGCGGCTATACCCCGATGTACGATATTCTTCGCGGCAGACTCGACGAGGAATTCCGTATGCTTGCTAAAGAAATCAAGGAATACGGCAAGCCCGTGCTCTTCCGTCTCAACAACGAGATGAACACCGACTGGACCTCTTACTGCGGTATGCAGACGATGAACGACCCCGACATCTTCATTGATACCTGGCGCAGACTCTACGATATTTTCGTTGAAGAGGGTGTTGACAACTGCATCTGGATCTGGAACCCCATCGCGACAAGCTGTCCCTACAGCAACTGGGGCGATCAGCTCAACTACTGGCCCGGCTCGGATTACGTACAGATGCTCGGTCTTACCTACTATCAGATGAACAACGATACCAAGATCGAATCCTTCGAGGAAATGTACAAGGAGCTTTACGGCAAGAACACTCCCTGGTTCGACAATTTCCCTGCAATCCTTGGTGAGTTCGCTTGCGGTGCAGGCGCTGAGGTCACCTTCGACTATAATCAGAACAAGTACGTTCCCGTGCCCAACCTTGAGCAGAAGAAGCAGTGGCAGGCACAGTGGATCACCGGTATGTTCGATTGCTTTATGAAGAAGAATGAGCCCGGCTACGAATGGTGTAAGAATATCACCGTTGCAACCTGGTTCTCGGCTAACGACTACGTCAACATCGACGGTGTCGACAAGGTATACAACTACTTAAAGCTCGATAACGGAGTGCCTCTCGCTATCGAAGCCTTCAAGAACGGCTATAAAAAGCTTAAGGACGCAAGAGAGTAAGCTATATTAATTGATTTTTTACGAGAGAGAACCTTTTGCAAAAGGTTCTCTCTCGTGCTCTCTCTCCAAAATCCTTTAAAGAGATAAAAAACAAGTGCCCGAATGTCAGGTCAAACCTAACATCAGGCACTTTTTTATTATAATTATATTTAAAATTTTTTGGAAAAGAGCGTGAGAAAGACCTTTTTTATAAAAAAAGGTTTTTCTCGCAAACAAACAAAAAATCAAAAAACTACACCCCAAAAACCTTTTTGGCGTTTTCGGAGTAGACGAGCGACTTTTCCTGCTCGGAAAGTCCGATGGCTTCGATCTGACTGAATGCGAAGTCGGTGTTCCAAAGCGGGTAGTCGGAGCCGAACATGACCCTTTCGACGCCGTGCCTGTCGATAAGCTCGTAAAGCTTTTTGCCGTCCATGCCGAGCAAAGCCTCGCTCGTGTCGGTGTAAACCGGCGCACCGATGAGGTACTTTTCCGCTTCGTCCCAAACACTGTAGCCGCACATATGCGCCGCGATTATTGTTAATTCGGGAAGCTGCTCGAGTATGTTGCAAACGCGCTTCGGGGTTGAAAAATCGGTGTTTTTGTCGCCGACGTGGAAAAGTATGGGAAGCGCAAGACGCGCGCATTCCTTGTAAATCTCCATTGCGTTGGGGGCGTCTATATAGAAGCGCTGAAAATCCGAATGTATCTTGATGCCCTTCGCGCCCGCAGCCTTGCATCGCTCGAGCTCGAGTACTACCTCGTCAAACGGGATGTCGGGGTGAAAGGAGGCAAGTGGGATAAAGCGTGCGTTGCTTTTCGCCGTTTCGATAAGAAAGTCGTTTCCCACGCGTGCGTGCGCAATGTCGGGACGAAGAGTCGCCGATGAAATGACGAAGCGAAGGTTATCAAAGCCGCTTGCGCCGCGGAAGATTCCCTCTATTGAGCCATCACCCTGGCGGGGGAGAGAATAGTAGTTTACTATGTTGTCCGCCGCACGTACGGCAATCTTGTCGGGCCAGACGTGCGTGTGCACGTCGATGATTTCTCTTGTAACCATAATTAAATGAAAACGGTAGGCAGCCATTGGGCGTGCCTACCGCGTCCTTTTGCAAAAATGTTTAATGTTCTGTTGACTTATTCGGCGTCGCAGCAGCCGCAGTCGCATTCGTCCTCGTCGTCGATTTCGGTTTCAACAAGGGTCAAAACCTTACCGCAGGAGGGGCATTCGAGATCTTCAATCTCTTCAACGTCGCATTCGTCGATATAAACGGGCTCGCCGCATGCGGGGCACTCGAGCTCGAGGCATTCGCAGCAGTCGCAGCAGTCGCAATCGTCATCGCAATCGTCGCAGTCGCAGCAATCGTCGTAGTCGTCGCAATCACAATCGCAATCGCAATCGTCATCGCAGCAGTAAAGGTCTTCTTCAACCGCGCCGAGGTCCTCGTCGAGCTCCTCAATGTAGTCGTTAAGGGTAGCGGTTTCGTCCTCGAGATCCTGGATAGAAAGCGCGAGATCCTCGAGAAGATCAGCCATAGCGGCAAGAACCTTGCCTTCGCCCTTGGAGGTGTCCATAGCCATGCCTTCCATAAGACCCTTGATATATGCAGCCTTTTCAGATACGTTCATAGTAATTCTCCTTTTTGAATTCTGTGACTTTGCAAAGGTATCACAAAGAACCAATGAAAATGTTTGTCATTTTCATTGAGTGGGGAAACGAATTATACTCTTTCGAGATATTCGCAGGTTCTGGTATCGATCTTGATAACGTCGCCTTCGTTGATGAAGATGGGAACCTTAACCTCTGCACCGGTTTCAACGGTAGCGGGCTTGGTTACGTTGGTAGCGGTGTTGCCGCGAACGCCGGGTTCGGTTGCGGTAACTGCAAGCTCAACGAAAATGGGGGGCTCAACAGAGAAGACCTTGCCCTTATAAGCCATAAGTCTGCAGGTCATGCCTTCCTTGACGAACTTGAAGCTGTCGGGAAGCTGATCAGCGTTGAGAGGCTCCTGATCGTAGGTAACGGGATCCATAAAGTAGTAAAGATCACCGTCGGTGTAGCTGTATTCCATATCTCTTCTTTCAACGATCGCCTGGGGGAACTTAGCGGTGGGGTTGAAAGAGGTTTCGATAACTGCGCCGGAGATGATGTTTCTCATCTTGGTTCTTACGAACGCTGCGCCTTTACCGGGCTTTACGTGCTGGAATTCGATAACCTGCATAAGCTGGCCATCCATTTCAAAGGTCAGACCGTTTTTGAAATCGCCTGCCGAAATCATAGTATATCCTCCTGATTATTGTCCTATTCTTTAAGACAAAATATTATATCTAACTAATTTTATCTTAATATGCTCTTTTTGTCAAGAGTAAAACGCAAAAAAAGCACTCTTGAAGTGCTTTTTTCGTCTCTTTTGATTAAAGCTCTATAAGGCTTCTGTCGCTTTCGGTGAGGTTTTCGCATCCGTCCTCGGTTACCAAAACCATATTTTCTATTCTCACGCCGCCGACACCGGGAATGTAAATTCCGGGCTCTACGGTGACGATGTTGCCTGCGACGAGCGTGTCCTTGCTCTTGGGAGACGCCGAGGGAAGCTCGTGAATCTCGAGTCCGAGCGAGTGACCCAACGAGTGACCGAAGTATTTTCCGTAGCCGGCGTCGGTGATTACGTCGCGCGCGATCTTGTCGGCATCAATGCCCGAAATGCCTGCACGAATATGCTTCATCGCCTCGCTCTGCGCGGTGAGCACGGTGTTGTAGATGCGCTTCATTTCCTCGTCTGCCTTGCCCAAAACTACGGTTCTCGTCATATCCGAGCAATAGCCTGCGTATTTTGCGCCGTAGTCCATCGTAAAAAATGCGTTTTTGGTCAATTTCGCCTCGGTGGGAACGCCGTGGGGAAGCGACGAATTAACTCCCGATACGGCGATCGTTTCAAACGCGAGTCCGTTTGCCCCGTGCGAGCGCATAAAGTATTCAAGCTCCGCCGCAACCTCAAGCTCGGTCCTGCCTTCGTTGATAAAGCCGAGAATGTGGGTAAACGCCGCATCGGTGATGCTCTGCGCGTGCTTTATCTTTGCGATCTCTTCGGGAGTCTTGACGCGTCTGTAATTAAGGCAGATGTCCGAAACGTATCCGAACTCGACGCCCTCGCAGCGCTCCTTTAAGATATCGAGCTGTCGAACCGTTATAAGTGCGGGGTCGACAGCAACCCTTTTTGCATTAACGCCTGCAAAATACTCGGCAATATCGGCGTAAAGACCCGATTTGAACAGATAAGCGTTCACGTCGGACGACAGCTTGCCTGCCTTTTTGTCGTTTTCAGCCGCTTCGATATAGCGCGAGTCGGTAAGAAGCGCGGTTTCGTTTTCGGATACGATGACCGCCCCGTCGGTGGTGTAAAAATCGCTTAAATAGTACTGACTTGTTTCGTCGAGAAACAGCGCGCAGTCAAAGCCTGCCTTGCTTATTTCTTCGAATATCTTTCTTCCGTTCATGTTTTACGTAAGGCGTTTTACGCCTCTTGACCCTTCGGTTATTCTTTTCTTTTTCGGTTGCATTTCCTTGTGTAGGTTAACACAAAAACGCTTTTGTGTCAAGAATAAAAGTATTGACAATGTCTGTCGGGCGTGATAAGCTGTATATATATGAATGACATTTCGTTATTTGTATAAATAATATTTTGACGAGGTAACGTTATGAAAGCGACAGTAACGCGTATTTTACTCCTTTTGATACTTGCATGCGTTGTTTTTTTGTCGTTTGCCGGTTGCGATGATTCGGATACAACGCAAAGCGATGATTCGTCATCGATTGTTGTGGGGGATTATCCCGAGGTTATAACCTACAACATCACCTTCGGATCTGAAGCATATAGATTCGTATACGACGAAGCCTTGATCAAGCAATTTGTCGATATGATCGATGCCTGCGAATTTACAGAGGTCGCATCCGATGATTCTTCGGTTACACCCTTTTCGTACGGCAATTATTACGATTTCAGATATGACGATTTCATGATAATGATATCAAAGGACGGCGGGTATGCCAAGCGCGGAGCAAAAACCTACAAGGTGGTGGGCTTTGACGCATCGATTTTCGAAGAGCTTGAAAAGGTTGCCAAAACCTGAATACGCGAAATAAAAAGAAGGCGTGAAGCCTTCTTTTTGTGTTTTATGCGGTTTGTGATTTACGCAGTTTCGACAGATGCCGCCTTTTTGAGTCCGAGCTCGTCGACCGACATCTCGCGCATCTTGTACTTGAGGATCTTGCCTGCGGCGTTCATCGGGAACTCGTCAACAAACTTGACGTAGCGGGGCGTTTTGTGCTTCGCCATATGCTCCTTGACGTAGGTCTTTATTTCATCCTCGGTAAGGGCTTCGCCCTCCTTGGTAATGACCCAAGCCATAATTTCCTCGCCGTACTGGATATCGGGTACGCCAATGACCTGAACGTCCTTAACCTTCGGATGGGTATAGATGAAGTCCTCTATCTCCTTCGGATAGATGTTTTCGCCGCCGCGGATGATCATATCCTTGATTCTGCCGGTGATTTTGTAGTATCCCTCGGGGGTCTTTCTTGCAAGGTCGCCCGTGTGGAGCCAGCCCTCCTCGTCGATCGCGAGTGCTGTCGCCTGAGGCATCTTGTAGTAGCCCTTCATAATGTTATAGCCGCGAGCAACGAACTCGCCGTCGACGTTGACAGGCAATTCCTCTCCGGTCTCGGGGTCAACGATCTTGCATTCAATGCCGAACATGGCGCCGCCGACTGTGTTTACGCGCGCGTCGATCGAGTCGGTCGTGAGCGACATGGTGCAGCCGGGGGAAGCCTCTGTCTGACCGTAAACGATGGTTATTTCGGTCATATGCATCTTGTCAACAACGTCCTGCATGACCTTAACGGGGCAGGGCGAGCCCGCCATAATACCGGTTCTCATATGTGAAAAATCGGTCTTTTCGAAGTTTTCGTTTTCCAAAAGCGCGATAAACATCGTGGGAACACCGTGGAAGCAGGTGATCTTTTCGCGGTTGATGCAATCGAGAGCGCGCTTGGGCGAGAAGTAAGAAAGGGGAGACATCGTAACGCCGTGCGTCATCGATGCGGTCATAGCAAGAACCATACCGAAGCAATGGAACATCGGAACCTGTATCATCATTCTGTCGGCGGTGGAAAGGTCCATGCCGTCGCCGATGTTTTTACCGTTGTTAACTACATTGTAATGGGTGAGCATAACGCCCTTGGGGAATCCCGTCGTGCCCGAGGTGTACTGCATATTGCAGACGTCGTGCTTGTTGATAAGCGATGCACGGCGGTATACCTCCTCGATGGGGGTAAGCTCTGCCATTTCGAGGGCGGCATCCCAGGTGAGACAGCCGGGCTGCTCGCTTTGGATGGTGATTACGTTGCGGAGGAAGGGAAGCTTCTTTGCATAAAGCGGCTTGCCTGCCTGATGCTCGTTGAGCTCGGGGCAGAGCTCGTGGATTATCGCATTGTAATCGCTGTCCTTGTAGCCGTCGCACATAACGAGCGTGTGCGTGTCGGACTGACGGAGCAGATATTCTATTTCGTAGATCTTGTAAGCGGTGTTTACCGTGACGAGAACCGCGCCGATCTTCGTTGTCGCCCAGAAGGCGATGTACCACTGAGGCAGGTTGGTCGACCAGACCGCGACGTGGTCACCTCGCTTTACGCCGAGCGAAATAAGCGAACGAGCGAATCTGTCGACGTCGTCGCGGAACTGAGGATAGGTCCTCGTGTAGTCGCATTCGGTGAAGCGGAAGGCGTACTGATCGGGAAACTCCTCGCAGACCCTGTCAAGCACCTGCGGGAAGGTAAGGTCGATAAGCATATTCTTCTGCCAGATGTACTTGCCCTGACCGCGAAGGTCTGTCTGTAAAACGTCGCTCGAATAGCTTCTGCCCGAAAAATCGGACATATAGTTGACGTAGTTGGGGAAGATGATACCCGCATCCTGGAGATAGGGCGCCCAGCGTCTTACCCATTCGAGAGAAAAATAGCCCTCGAAGTTGATAGAGGCAAGCGCACGGATCATTTCCTTTATGGGCATATCGCCCTCGCCCATAAGCTTGTAAAGTATTTCGCCGTTTTCCTCGACAGAGTCCTTTACGTGTACGTGCGAGATGTACATGCCGAGGTTCTGCACGGTTGTTTCGGGGGATTCGTGTGCGAAGCGGTAGGGATGATGAATGTCCCAGAGCGCGCCGATGTTTTCGCTGTGGATACGGTCGAGAAGAGCCTTAAGCCTTGCAGTGTCGCTGTAAACGCCGTTGGTCTCGAGCAGGATCTTGACGCCTGCATCCTCTGCGAGAGGGATAAGGTCGAGAAGCTGAGTGAGCACCTCCTCGTCGTTGCCGCCGTCGGTAGCGGCGGGACCGTCGTCGCCGAGCACGCGCACGTACTTGGTTCCGAGTATTTTTGCCGCCTTGAGGTATTCAGCGACGATGCGCTTGTTTTCCTCTGCGAGTGCGGCATATCTTAAGCAGCAGTCCGAGCTCAAAATGGGGATCTCAAGTCCCATCGAAGAAAGCTTTCTTGCCGTGGCCTCGATATTGCTTTCGGAAAAGGGCATGTTGTGACCCCTGTCGAAAATGTCGTCGCCCAAGCCGCGGACCTCGATGCCCGAAAAGCCGAGGTCGGTGGCCATCGCACAAATATCCTGAAAGCTGTATTCGTGGCAGGCGAGGGTAGAGAAGGATAATTTCATCTTTTTTCTCCTTAAAAACAAAAAAACTCTGTAAAAGCATAGACAGAGCTTGGGGTAAATCAATATTATCAACACGCGCCAGACAGCACGCTCTCCTGATAACGGCGAGAAACCCGACCGAACCTAATGACGATAAGTCCTCGGCACGGCAGCTCCGGGGTGAGCTCGCGTATCACCTTGCCCACCGTCTCGCACCGACCGACGGCTCTCTGAAGAACAATTACGTGACAGCTTTATCCCCTTCACGGCTTTTGATGTGTAAAGTATAGCCTCAAGAAGTCGATATGTCAAGTGTTTTTTTGCTTTTTCTTGCAAAATCTATTGAAAAAGCTGTAAAAATATGTTAGAATCAAAGCACCATATATAATGTATAATTCGGAGGAAACATTATGTCCAAAATGAAGATCGCAATTATCGGTTGCGGTACCATCGCCAACAGCGCTCACATTCCTGCTTACATGGCAAACAACGACGTAGAAATCAAGTATTTCTGCGATATCATCAAGTCTAAGGCAGAGGCTGCTGTTGAAAAGTACGGCTGCGGCACCGCTATCGAAGACTACCACGAAATCCTTAATGACCCCGAAATCGAAGCTGTTTCGGTCTGCACCCCCAACAAGGCACACAGCACCATTACCATCGATTTCCTTAAGGCAGGCAAGAACGTTCTCTGCGAAAAGCCCTCGGCAAGAACCCTTTCCGAAGCTTTGGAAATGCAGAAGGCTCAGCACGAGACCGGCAAGGTCCTCAACATCGGCGTTGTTAACCGCTTCAATGCTGCAGTTAACAAGGTTCGTGAGCTTATCCAGGCAGGCGAGCTCGGCGAGGTTTACCACGTATACGTAAGCTTCCGTGCTCATCGCTCCATTCCCGGCCTCGGCGGCGCATTTACCGATAAGTCCATCGCGGGCGGCGGCGTTCTTATCGACTGGGGCGTTCACTACCTCGATATCGTTATGTACTGCACCGACGATCCCAAGCCTCTCACCGTTTCCGCTAAGGCGTTCTCCAAGCTCGGCGTTGATATGCCCAACTACGTTTACAACGGAATGTGGTCTGAGGACACCAAGGATCTCAACGGTACCTATGACGTTGACGACTTCGTTACCGGCTTCGTTCGTACCGAAGGCCCCACCATCACCCTTAACGGCGCATGGGCTCAGAACATCGGCGTAGCTGAAACCTACATCGACTTCCTCGGCACCAAGGCAGGTATCCGTCTCAACTACGGCGGCGACTTCACTATGTACACCACCTCCTGCGATACCCTCATCGAATTCAAGCCCAAGTACAAGGATCATGCAATGTTCCAGAAGGAAATCGACTCCTTCATCAACTGCATCAAGACCGGCGAAAAGCTTCCTTCTCACATCGACAAGGCAATCATCACCGCAACCATGATGCAGGCTATGTATGACTCCTCCGAACAGAACAAGGAAATTGTGCTTGCATAACAGCGCAGAACGCTTCAAAAGGACAGCCCTCGGCTGTCCTTTTTTGCTATAAAAAATCGACACCTCTCGCAGTAGAATTCTACAGCTTCGGGTGTTGATTTTTCATTCTGCATCTGTTCTGCAAGCCCAATTCTGCTTGCATAATCGCGCATAACATAAAAGGACGGGAATGTGGCACCATCCTTACGGAGGGTGCCACAGTTATATTCGCCTTGAGGCGAGTGATATTGCTTCGCAGTTGTATTATGCTGCGCATAGTGATATTGCCCTTCGGGCAGTTTTAAAGGCGAATATAATATCACTGAAACCGTAAGGTTTCAATATCACTTTTGCCTTTGGGCAAAAATATCACTGCAAACGGCAGTTTGCAATATCACTTTACCATCCGAAAAAGAAACGCTGTTTTTTCGGAGAGTATAATCTTTTTCAAAGTATGTAACCCACTATGACACTTTCAACTGATGAAAGTGTTTTTTCTTTATAAAAAACGATGGAAGACAACTTCTTTACGAAGTGTCCTCCATTCCCGTCCTTTTGTTTTTGAGTTAAGAGAAGCTGTGATAAGAGCAGTTATTGCTCGGCGTTTTCCTTAAAGGTATCGACGGTCTCCTCGATAGCGGCAATCGTCATACCCTCGATCCTTTCGTACTGCGAAACGAAGGTGCCGACGGGGAGACGGCGCATACCTGCCACGGTCGACATCATACCGCCCCAGCGGTACATTTCGGCGAGCTCGGGAGAGCGGTATTCGTTGATGATATCGAGCATTCTCATCGATTCGTCATCGCGGGAGATCTGGTACTGAAGCGTCTGCTCGTAGAATACGGGAGTGAGCTTCGCACGCGATACCGCGCCGAGCGATTCGATGACCTGACCTACCATTTCGAGCTCATCGTCCGTGATGAACGTCGGAACGCAGATGCAGTTCGAGGTCCAGGATCCTACGTTGTTCGAGTAATTTTCCTGAGTTTTGTCGTAGAGAGGGCAGGGCAGAACGCCGAAATCGTCCTCCATAACGCGGATGGTGTTGAGGTTGCTTATCGCGTTGAAGAAGAAGAGGCAGTTGCCGTCGATAAACGACTGGGTGCAGCGGTTGATCGGCAGCTTTTCGCTGAGATAGTCGTCCGCGATTATGAGACCCGCATCGGGCGCCTGAACGTACTCCTGGGCCTGTGTAATGAGCGAGATCGCACGCTCGTTATTAACCGTGAGCTCGGGATATCCCTCGTCGTCAAGCGTGCAGATCCTCACGTTACCCGCGCGGAGGAGCCAGTAAACTATGTTTTCCTGCGCCGAAAGCCCCACTATATCGTCGGGATCGGCAATATTGTTTTCGTTGGAGTCGACGTAGACCGACTTCGCCATTTCGAACATAACGTCCTGAGTCCACGCCTTTTCGTCCACCATTTCGTAAAGCGAGCTGTAGCCGTAGGATTCCGCAAGTCCGTTTGCCGCCTCGATCCTCTTGTTGAATGCCACAAACATAGTGGATTCCTTGCTGATCGTGCCGATATCTCCAGTTGCGAAATAGCATTCGCCGGCTATGGTGCAGGCATCGTTAAAGGGAGCGCACCACCAGGGGTTCGAAAGCTCGACAACGTCGTTGAGGTCGTAAAGCAGACCCTCGGACGCGAGCATGGCCGCCTCGTTGAGGCAGGGCATTGCAAAGATGTAATCGCCGGTGTTGCTCAACGCGTCACGCTGGATACGCTGATACATCGGACCGCCGTAGCGCGAGCTCGAGAATATGACCTCTTCCTTGATATCAACGTTCAGTAGCTCCTCGACGAGCTCGGTGCATTCCTGCGCGGCTGTGAGGGTTGCGGTCATATTTTCGATCGAATACGAGGGGTTGCTTTCGGGATCGATCTGGAAGCAGGGCGCCGTCGTGCTGACTGCGGTGGTGAGCACGTAAAGCTCTCTGCCCTTGTAGTCGACGCCTTCGGGCAGATGATAGCCGTAGAAGCCGTCGTCGGTGGATACGTCGAGCGATGAATTTCCGCCTTCGTCAACCTCCTTTTCACACGCGGCGAAGGGGAATACCGTGAGCAAAAGTGCGATTATTAACGAAAGGGTGCGTAGTCCTTTTTTCATAGCGTACCTCGCTTATGTTGTTTGTGTTGCGTATATTATAAAATAAGAAAACGCGCTTGTCAAGCGTACGAAAAAAACAGTAAAAAAACCTTGATAATATCTTGATAAATATTGACATTTCTTTTATGTGGTGATAAAATAAAATGAATATATTTTGATGTAATCGACGGAGGATTTTATTATGTCGATCAATAAACCTATCTTTACGGGCGCGGCTACCGCACTCATCACCCCCTTTAAGGACGGCGCTGTTGATTACGCCGCTTTGGCAAATATGCTCGAGTTCCAGATAAACGGCGGCATCGACGCGTTGGTTATCTGCGGCACTACGGGTGAGCCCGCGACGCTCGATGATGAAGAGCACAAGAAGGTGCTTGAATTCGCGATCGAAAAGGTCAATAAGCGTGTTCCGGTAATTGCCGGCACCGGCTCCAACAATACGCAGTACGCTGTCGAGCTTTCACGTTATGCAGAAAAGGCAGGCGCGGACGGACTCCTTCTCGTTACTCCCTATTACAATAAATGCTCGCAGAAGGGTATCGTTTCGCACTTCAATACGGTTGCCGATTCGGTAAATATCCCCTGCATCGTATATAACGTTCCCGGCAGAACCGGCTTCTGCATCAGCCTTGATTCCTACAAGCAGATCGCAAAGCACGAAAACATCGTTGCTACCAAGGAGGCAAGCGGCAATCTTCTTCTTATGATGGAGGTGCTCGAGGCTTGCGGAAACGACATCGATATGTACAGCGGCGACGACCAGCAGATCGTACCCCTTATGTCGATGGGCGCTATCGGCGTTATTTCGGTATTCTCGAACGTTATGCCCGCAGAGGCGCACAAGCTTACTAAGCTCTGCCTCGACGGCGACTTTAAGTCGGCATCCGAGCTTCAGCTCAAGTATCTCAGATTGATGAACGGTCTCTTTATGCAGGTCAACCCGATTCCCGTAAAGACCGCGGTTGCGAAAATGGGACTTTGCGAAAACGAATTCCGTATGCCGCTTTGCCCGATGGATGCAAGCGACGACGAAAAGCTCTTCGCGCTTATGCGTGAGCACGACCTTATCAAATAAGAGTCGAGGTCAACAGAATACAGAAAGGTATCGCGGAGAGATCTGACGGAGTTGTTGTTCGGCTCATCGCGACTTGAAATAATGAGAATTATACTTAACGGTGCTTGCGGCAGAATGGGCAGAGAGGTCATCGCCGCCGCCAAGGCTAAGGAAATCGAGGTCGTAGCAGCAGTCGACAGGTTCGGCGGCAACGACTTTGATATACCCTTTTACAATTCGATAGAGGACGTGAAGGAATCGGCAGACGCCGTTATCGACTTCACCAATCATACCGCTCTTCCCGAAATCTGCGCGTTCGTCCGCAGAACCGGTATTGCCTGCGTTATTGCGTCTACGGGACATACCGAAAGCGAGCTTGCAATGATGAAGTCGCTTTCCGAGGAACACCCCGTGTTCTTCTCGAGAAATATGTCGCTCGGCATCAACGTGCTTATCGACCTTTGCCGCAGTGCGTATAACGCGCTCGGCGGAGACTGTGATATAGAAATTATCGAAAAGCATCACCGCAACAAGCTCGACGCCCCCAGCGGTACGGCACTTATGATAGCCGAGGGCGTGGCTGAGCTTATGCCCGAGGGCACCGAATTCGTCACCGAGCGCGCATCGCGCCACGCGATCCGTCCCGATAACGAAATCGGCATTTCATCCATCCGCTGCGGTGGAATATTCGGCGAGCACGAGGTGCTTCTTTCGCGCAACGGCGAAACGCTCAGCATCAAGCACGTTGCCGAAAGCCGTGCGCTGTTTGCGGACGGCGCTCTTAAGGCTGCAGAATATATTTCCAAAAAGGATAAGGGCCTTTACTCGATGAAGGAGCTTATAGCGGAAAAGGTTCGCTGAATTGCAAAAATGCAACTTCAAAATACGCAAATTGCAAAAATCACGATAGAAAATCCCGTTCAGGGTGATAATAAAATACAAAAATGCAACAAATTTGGGTTTTTGTTGCATTTTTGCTTGACAAGCATATATTATGCTGTTATAATGCAATTCAAACGAAGAGAAGAATTTGCCCTGACAGAAGAGGATGAGGATTTATGGGTAATAAGCTTAATATAGAAATACTCGCCGACGCACTGCGTGAGCATAGCGCGTTTGACGATAAGTTGTATACGAAGTACGGTGTCAAGCGCGGGCTCCGTAACCCCGACGGCACGGGTGTGCTTGCCGGCATCACCCGCGTGAGTAACGTACACGGCTACGTCATAAACGAATACGAACGAGTTCCCTGCGAGGGTGAGCTGTTTTATCGCGGTATCAGCATCGAGGACATTATCGATGCTACCGATAAGCACGACAGATTCGGCTACGACGAGGCGTCCTGGCTGCTTCTGTTCGGCTCGCTTCCCACAGCGGAGGAGCTTGATTTCTACGATACGATAATGGACGAGTACAGCGATCCTCCCATGTCGTTTATCGAGGATATGATAATGCGCGCGCCCAGCCCCGATATTATGAACAAGCTGGCAAGAAGCGTGCTTGCGCTGTACAGCTACGATGAAAATCCCGATGACAACTCAATCGATAACGTGCTGAGACAGTCGCTTATGATAATTGCCCGTATGCCGATGATAATGACCGCGGCATATCAGGTCAAGAAGCGCTATTACGATAACGAAAGCTTCTTCCTGCACTCTCCGATACCGGGTCAGAGCATTGCGGAGAATATTCTTTCGATGCTCAGGTTCGACAGAAAGTTCACTCACGAGGAAGCAAAGCTTCTCGATAAATGTCTCATTCTTCACGCGGAGCACGGCGGCGGTAACAACTCGACGTTTGCCGTACGCGCGCTTACCTCGTCGGGTACCGATACCTTCTCGGCGATAGCTGCGGGCATCGGCGCGCTGAAGGGTCCCCGTCACGGCGGCGCGAATATTAAGGTCGTTAAAATGCTTGACGAAATCAAGGAAAACGTCCGAGATTACAAGGACGATGAGGAAATCGAGAACTACCTCAAGCGCCAGCTGAATAAGGAGGTTGGCGACAGAAGCGGTCTTATCTACGGTATGGGTCACGCGGTATATACCCTGAGTGACCCTCGTGCCAAGATACTCCGCAAGGCTGCCGAGGAGCACTGCGATATGTTCGGTATGCGTGAGGACTTCGATCTTCTGCACGCGGTTGAACGTCTCGCACCTCCGCTTTTGCAGAGCAAGATGCAGGACGGCAACGCCATTTGCGCAAACGTCGACCTTTACTCGGGTCTTGTTTACAGAATGCTCGGCATCCCGCAGGAAATGTTCACTCCGTTGTTTGCGATCGCCCGTCTTTCGGGCTGGTGTGCACACCGTCTTGAGGAGATCATCACCTGCCGCCGCATAATGCGACCCGCTTACAGAACCTTCCACGGCAGATTGCCTTATATAGAGCTTGAAGACAGAAAGGATAATTTGAAATGGCCGGATTGACAATAGCAGAGAAAATAATTAAAGCCCATCTTGTTGAGGGCGAAATGATAAAGGGCACTCCCATCGGCTTGAGGATCGACCAGACCCTTACGCAGGATGCAACGGGTACTATGGCATATCTCGAATTCGAGGCTATGGGCATCCCCCGCGTCAAGACCGAGCTTTCGGTCGCTTACATCGATCATAACACGCTTCAGAACGGCTTTATGAACGCCGACGACCATCTTTATATCCGTACCTGCGCGAAGAAGTACGGCTTGTATTTCTCGCGTCCCGGCAACGGCATCTGCCATCAGGTGCATCTCGAGCGCTTCGGAGCACCGGGCAAGACGCTTATCGGCTCCGACTCTCATACTCCCACCGGCGGCGGCTTGGGTATGCTCGCGTTCGGCGCAGGCGGCTTGGACGTTGCGGTTGCGATGGGCGGCGGTGCATATCACATCACTATGCCCGAAATGGTTCGTGTTAACCTTACCGGCAAGCTCAACGACTGGGTGTCTGCAAAGGACGTTATCCTCGAGGTGCTTCGCAGACTCAGCGTAAAGGGCGGCGTCGGCAGGATCATTGAATACGGCGGAGAGGGCGTAAAGACCCTTACCGTTCCCGAAAGAGGAACCATTACCAACATGGGTGCCGAGCTCGGCGCGTCTACCTCGGTATTCCCCTCCGATGAAAACACCCGTCTTTTCCTTGCGGCGCAGGGAAGAGAGGATTGCTACGTCGAATTGAAGGCGGACGATGACGCAGTCTACGACCTCGTCATCGATATCGACCTTTCGACCCTCGTTCCCGCTGCGGCTTGCCCGCACAGCCCCGATAACGTCAAGTCCATCGAGGAGATCGGCAGCATCAAGGTCGATCAGGTCTGCATCGGCTCCTGCACCAACTCGTCGTTTGTCGACCTTATGAAGGTCGCTCACATACTCAAGGGCAAGACGGTTCACGATAACGTCAGCCTTTCCATCGCTCCCGGCAGTAAGTAGGTCTATAATATGCTTGCTTCCTGCGGCGCGCTTTCCTGGATGATCGACGCAGGTGCGAGAATCCTCGAATCGGCTTGCGGCCCCTGCATCGGTATGGGTCAGTCGCCTCAGTCGGCGGGCGTTTCTCTGCGTACCTTCAACCGTAACTTCCTCGGAAGAAGCGGTACCAAGGACGCACAGGTATATCTCGTCAGCCCCGAAACCGCGGCTGTTTCGGCACTTACCGGCGTGCTCACCGATCCGAGAACGCTTGGCGAAATGCCCGAGATAAAAATGCCCACCGCATTTATGATAAACGATAATATGGTCATCAAGCCCGCTACCGTTGAAGAGGCTGTAAACGTAGAAGTCGTACGCGGCCCCAACATCAAGCCCTTCCCCGAAAGCAGACCGGTTGCCGATACCATTGATTGCGAATGCATCCTTAAGGTTGGCGATAATATAACTACCGACCATATAATGCCCGCAGGCGCGAAGATCCTTCCTTACCGCTCCAATATCCCTTATCTCTCGAACTTCTGCTTCGAGGTATGTGACGAGGAATTCCCCGCACGTGCAAAGGAAAAGAACGGCGGCATCATCGTCGGCGGCGAAAACTACGGTCAGGGCAGCTCGCGTGAGCATGCCGCGCTCGTTCCTCTGTATTTGGGCGTAAAGGCTGTAATTGCAAAGAGCTTTGCAAGAATCCACGCCGCAAACCTTGTAAACGCAGGCATTCTCCCGCTTACCTTCGCAAACAGCGAGGATTACGATTCGATCTCGCTCGGCGATAAGCTTGTGCTTTCCGACGTAAGAGCTTGCATCGAGAACGGCAAAGATATTACGCTTAAGGCGAACGGCAAGGAAATCAAGCTTGTTTCTTCGCTTTCCGGCAGAGACCGCGACATCATCCTCGCGGGCGGCCTGTTAGAGTATACAAAAGGAGAATAAATATGGCAAAGATTCAGATGAAAACGCCGCTTGTCGAGATGGACGGCGACGAAATGACAAGAATTATCTGGAAACAGATAAAGGACATCCTAATTCTTCCTTACGTTGATCTTAAGACCGAGTATTACGACCTCGGACTCGAGCATAGAAACGAAACCAACGATCAGGTCACCGTTGATTCCGCAAACGCTACCAAGAAGTACGGCGTTGCCGTTAAGTGCGCGACCATTACCCCCAATGCGGCAAGAATGACCGAATACAACCTCAAGGAAATGTGGAAGAGCCCCAACGGCACTATCCGCGCTATCCTCGACGGCACCGTATTCCGTACTCCGATTATCGTAAAGGGTATCCCTCCTTACGTTCGCAACTGGACCAAGCCTATTTCCATCGCCCGTCACGCATACGGCGATATTTACAAGGCTACCGAAATGAAGGTTGCCGGCGGCTGTAAGGCGGAGCTTGTCGTTACCGATAAGGACGGAAACGAGACTCGCTCGCTTATCCACGATTTCAAGACCGACGGCATTATTCAGGGCGTTCACAATATCGAAAAGAGCATTCAGGGCTTTGCAAGAAGCTGCTTCAATTATGCGCTCGATACCAATATGAGCCTTTGGTTTTCCTCCAAGGACACCATAAGCAAGACCTACGACCACAGATTCAAGGACATTTTCGCAGAGATATACGAAAACGAATACAAGTCTAAGTTTGAGGAAAAGGGAATAGAGTACTTCTACACCCTTATCGACGATGCTGTTGCACGCGTTATCCGCTCCGAGGGCGGCTTCATCTGGGCGTGCAAGAACTACGACGGCGACGTTATGAGCGATATGGTATCCACCGCTTACGGCTCGCTTGCAATGATGACCAGCGTGCTCGTTTCTCCCGACGGAGTTTACGAATATGAGGCGGCTCACGGCACCGTTCAGCGCCATTATTACAATCATTTGAAGGGTCTTCCCACCTCGACGAACTCGGTCGCAACTATTTTTGCATGGACCGGCGCGCTCAAAAAGCGCGGCGAAATGGACGGAATAAACGAGCTTTGCGAATTTGCCGACAAGCTCGAGCGTGCCTGCATCGACACCATCGAATCGGGCGTAATGACCAAGGATCTTTATCTCATTTCGACTCTTGAAAATAAAACTCAGGTCGACACGACCGGATTTCTTAACGCTATCGCGTCGAGACTTTAATAAACGGTACAAAATCCCTGCATTGCATTTTAGATGCCTTGCAGGGATTGACTTTTTATAATAATTGTTGTATAATGATTAAAATTATATGACCCACGGAGGCATCATCGTGGATACAGCATTAGTAAAAGATATCTTTACGATTTGCAATATAGTCCTCACGTCGTCGTTCGTGCTTTGTTATCTTTATCAGTTCGTGTACATCTTCTGGGTGTTTCTCGGTAAGGATAGATCAAAGCCGGTGCAGAGCGATAAGCAAAACAAGTTCGGCATCGTCATAAGCGCTCGTAACGAGGAAAACGTTATCGGTCACCTGCTCGAAAGCATCAAGAGGCAGGATTACCCGCAGGAGCTTATCAAGATCTTCCTTATCGCGGATAACTGCACCGATAATACCGCTCAGGTCGGCAGAGACCACGGCGCGATCGTGCTCGAGCGTGAAAACAAGGAGCTTGTCGGTAAGGGCTACGCTCTCGATTTCCTTTTCAAGAAGCTTATCAATGAAAAGGACGATTGCGACGCTTACATAGTTTTCGACGCAGACAACCTTGTCGATAAAAACTTCGTCAAGGAAATGAATATCAACTTCAATCGCGGATACAAGGCACTCACCAGCTACCGTAACTCGAAGAACTACGGCACCAACTGGATCTCGGCAGGCTATTCTCTTTGGTTCCTGCGCGAGGCGAAGTACCTGAACCATGCAAGAATGCGCTTCGGTACCTCCTGCGCTATTTCGGGCACCGGCTTCTGTATCAGCAAGGATATTATCGAAAGCAACAACGGCTGGCCCTATCATCTCCTCACCGAGGATATCGAATTTTCGGTAGATATGGCGATCCGTGACGAAATGATCGGCTACAGTGGCGGATCGATCGTCTACGACGAGCAGCCCGAGACCTTCAAGCAATCCTGGAATCAGCGCCTACGCTGGTCGAAGGGCTTCTATCAGGTGTTCGGAAAATACGGCGGAAAGCTGTTCAAGGGCATTTTCAGAGGCAAATTCGCCTGCTACGATATGCTTATGACGGTGTTCCCCGCGCTTATGTTTACCATCCTTTCGCTCTGCTGCTGCATCGGCGAATTCATATTCGGTATAAGCATCTGCATCGAAAACCCCGAATTCATCAACTTCTTCAAGTTCTGTATGGTTCCGCTGATGTACTATCTGTGCATCATCTATATGCTCATTTTCGTCGTCGGCTTCATTACGCTGATGACCGAGTGGGACGTTATAGATTGCCCGCCGAACAGAATGATAAAATATCTCTTCACCTTCCCGATATTTATGCTTACCTACGCACCTATTGCGATAACCGCATTGTTTAAGAAGGTTGAATGGACCCCCATCGCACACAGCGTCACCAAGTCTATCGATGACGTAGGCGTTCTCGATTCACCGGAAAACGGCGACTCGGGCGGTGGAGACGGCGGCTCCGAGGCCGAATAAACAAGTCCGAAAAGGATCTCCGAAAGAGGTCCTTTTTCTTTTTCGCTGTCCGCAGAACATTTGTTCTTGACAAACATTCGTTCGGGTGCTATTATGTATAAGGAACAAAAATGCAGGTGTGAATGCTGTATAAAATACAGAGAAGAAGCGACGAAGAAACGACGAAAAAACGGAGGCGTGAAAGGGAAATGTATATGGGACCGAGCGACGGAGGACCGTCATTTCGCGTATCGAATTTTCACGAGGTCAAGGATGAAAGATCGATTGCGGCGCAAGGGTTCAGAACGATCCTGCATTGCGACGCGAATTCCTTTTTTGCCTCCTGTGAAACTATGCTTCACCCCGAGTATGCCTACGTTCCGATGGCTGTCTGCGGAAGCGTCGAGGAGCGTCACGGAATCGTGCTTGCCAAAAACGAGCTTGCGAAAAAATACGGGGTTCAGACCGCCGAGCCCGTGTGGGCGGCAAAGCAGAAGTGCCCCGAGCTTCTCACCGTACGTCCGACCTACGGGCTGTACGGTGAGGTGTCGCAAAAAATGAATAAGATATTCTATGACTATACCGATCTTGTCGAGCCGTTCGGCGTTGACGAAAGCTGGCTTGACGTTACCGGCTCGTTAAGGCTGTTCGGCGACGGTGAACAGATCGCCGATACGATACGTGCACGCGTCAAGCGCGAGCTTGGGATAACCGTTTCTGTCGGTGTGTCGTTCAATAAAATTTTCGCCAAGCTGGGAAGCGATATCAAAAAGCCCGACGCCACCTCGGTCATCCCGCCCGACCGATTCGCCTCGATCGTGTGGCCGATGCCCGTATCTGCGTTGCTTTTCGTCGGTCCGTCGACGACGAGGACGCTTAAGCGCATCGGGGTTTACACCATCGGCGATCTTGCCTGCTGCGACATCGAGGTGCTGAGACGCGCGCTCGGGAAAAACGGGGTGCTTCTCAGAGAGTTTGCGCTCGGACGCGATTTTGCCGACGTGACGGTAAGCGGCTACGAGCCCGAGCCCAAGTCGGTCAGCAACGGAATGACGTTCAGGCACAATCTGCAGACCCAAAACGACGTTTCCTTTGCCGTAACATATCTTTCGATGTCGGTCGCCGAGCGTTTGCGCAAGCACAATCTCTGCTGTAACAACGTGGCGGTGAGCATCAGATCTCCGAATCTGACTACGATAAACCGACAGACGTCGCTTGACCATCCGACCTGCCTCTGGAGCGAGATATCGCGTGCCGCGCTTGCTCTCGTAAACGCAAACCGAAACGGGGAGGAGGAGATATATTCGGTCACGGTACATGCCGAAAGGCTGACGCGTGAGAACGAATTCCTGACACAGCAGCAATTCTTTCCCGAGGCGTGGGAGACGGCGTACAGAAGGAAGCATTCGCTCGAATCGACCGTCGATGCGATACGGGCGAGGTACGGAAAATGCGCTATCGGCATAGCATCAGCCGTCAACAACCGACTTTTATGAAAAAATACACCGAAAATTCACACAAATTCCTCGGAATCCCTTTTATTTTTTCTTGATGTGTGGTATAATATTTTGATTAAACACGGCATTTTCGCCGTGATGCTTAAAACGGTAAAATTAACAAAGGAGCTCTGCCATGGAAGGCTTTAAGCTTGTTTCGGATTTTGCCCCTACGGGCGACCAGCCCGAGGCGATCGAGGCACTTGTAAACGGAATAAAAAACGGCGACCGCGATCAGACGCTTATAGGCGTAACCGGCTCGGGTAAGACCTTTACCATGGCGAACGTTATTGCTCAATGTAACCGTCCTGCCATAATTTTGGAGCCTAATAAAACGCTTGCCGCGCAGGTCTGCTCTGAAATGCGCGAGTTCTTCCCCGAAAATGCGGTTGAATTCTTTGTTTCCTATTACGACTACTATCAGCCCGAGGCATACGTGCCGGGCAAGGACGTTTATATTGAAAAGGACGCGGCTGTCAATAACGAAATAGATAAGCTGCGCCATTCCGCGACGAGTGCGCTGTTCGAGCGCAGAGACGTTATAATCGTCGCATCGGTAAGCTGCATTTATTCGCTCGGTGACCCTTCGGAATACGCCGAGCAGGTCATATCCATCCGCCGCGGAGCGAATATTTCGCGCGATGACGTTATCAAGCGTCTTGTCGCATTGCAGTACGGAAGAAGCGATATCGGGTTTGAGCGAAACAATTTCCGCGTGCGTGGCGACGTGCTCGATATTTTTCCGTCGAACACCGATACCGATGCGATAAGGGTCGAGTTTTTCGGCGACGAGGTCGATCGTATCTGCAAAATAAACGTCGTCACGGGCGAGGCGGTCGCAGATATGTCGCACGTTGCGATATATCCCGCATCGCACTACGTTACATCTGCCGAAACGCGTAAAAAGGCGCTTGACGATATATTGCAGGAGCTTGACGAAAGAATCGAATTCTTCGAGAGTCAGAATAAATTCATCGAGGCACAGCGCATTCGCGAGCGCACGATGTTCGACGTTGAGCAGATACGGGAGATCGGATTCTGCAACGGCGTTGAAAACTACTCGCGCGTGCTTTCCGGCAGGGAGCCGGGCAGCGCGCCCTACACCTTGCTTGACTATTTCCCGTCGGATTATATCGTGTTCGTCGACGAAAGTCACGTTATGCTTCCGCAGATACGCGGTATGGCGGCGGGTGACAGGGCGAGAAAGACAAACCTTATCGATTACGGATTCCGTCTTCCGTCGGCTTACGATAACCGTCCGCTCGTGTTTGAGGAATTTGACGAAAAACGCGGCACCACGGTGTACGTCAGCGCGACCCCGAAGGACTACGAGCGCGAAAGGTCGGTCCGCCTTGTCGAGCAGATAATTCGTCCCACGGGATTGCTTGACCCCGAGGTTGAGGTACGCCCGACGAAGGGGCAGATAGACGACCTTGCGGGTGAAATACGCATCCGTGCCAAGAAAAAGGAGCGCGTGCTCGTTACGACGCTTACCAAGAAGATGGCCGAGGACCTTACCGAGTTCTTCGAGCTTTCGGGGATAAAGTGCCGATATATGCATTACGATATCGACACGATGGAGCGAATGGATATACTCCGCGGGCTTCGCGCAGGCGAGTTCGACGTGCTTGTCGGAATCAACCTTCTGCGTGAGGGTCTCGACCTTCCCGAGGTGTCGCTCGTCGCGATACTCGACGCGGACAAGGAAGGCTTTTTGCGAAGCGAGATATCGCTCGTACAGACTATCGGACGCGCCGCACGTAACGCGGAGGGCAAGGTCATCATGTACGCCGACAGCGAAACCGGCTCGATGAAGCGCGCCATTGCCGAAACCAACCGACGCAGAAAAATACAGCAGGCATATAACGAAAAGCACGGCATAACGCCCAAGACGATCGTCAAGGACATCCGTGCACCCATAGAGATAACCTCCAAAAAGGAAGCCGAAAAGCTCGAAAAGAACAAGAAGCTCGGCAAGGAGGAAAAGAAGAAGCTTATCGACAAGCTTACAAGCGATATGAAGCGTGCGGCTAAGGAGCTCGATTTCGAGACTGCCGCGCTCATACGCGATAAGATCAGAAGACTTATGTAGGAAAAGGGTATAATAATGTCAGATAAAATAGTTGTCAAGGGCGCACGCGTCCACAATTTGAAGGACGTCGACGTAACGATACCTCGCGACCGGCTCGTCGTGTTTACCGGACTTTCGGGCTCGGGTAAGTCGAGCCTTGCCTTCGATACGCTTTACGCCGAGGGCCACAGGAGGTTCGTTGAATCGCTTTCGTCCTATGCGAGAATGTTTCTCGGTCAGCTTGATAAGCCCGACGTCGACCTTATCGAGGGGCTTTCTCCCGCGATATCCATCGACCAGAAGACTACCTCTCGCAACCCTCGCTCTACCGTCGGTACCGCAACCGAAATATACGATTATCTCCGTTTGCTTTATGCAAGAATAGGTATTCCTCATTGCCCGATCTGCGGCGAGGAGATCAAGCAGCAGTCTGTCGACGAGATCGTCGAGCGCATCTGCGAGTTCCAGCAGGGCGAGCGCTTTATGGTGCTTGCTCCCGTTGTTACGGCGCAGAAGGGTATGCACGAAAAGGTTTTTGAATCGGCACGGAAAAGCGGCTACGTCCGCGTCCGCGTCGACGGAAATATGTACGACCTTTCCGAAAAGATCGAGCTTGATAAGAACCTCAAGCACGATATCGATATAATCGTCGACCGCCTCGTTATGAAGGGCGAGGAGATGCGCTCGCGACTTGCCGAAAGCATCGAAACGGCATCGAAGCTGGCGGGTGGCATCATAAAGATCCTTCTTCCCGACGCGAAGGAGGACAACGAGATCACCTTTTCGCAGAACTACGCCTGCAAGACTCACGGCGTTTCGATAGGTGAGCTGACTCCGAGAATGTTTTCCTTCAATAATCCTTCGGGTGCCTGCGAGGCATGCGGAGGCTTGGGCGAGAACAACGTATTCTCCGAGGAAAAGCTTATCCCCGAAAAGAGTCTTTCGATCTATGCGGGCGCGATAGTCTGCAACGGCTTCAAAAGCGCAGAGCCCGGCGGATATCTTGCCGAGCTTATCAATTCGGTCGGCAGATATCACGGATTTGACGTTCATACGCCGATAAACGACTATTCCGAGGAAGCCTATAACGTTTTGATGTACGGAAACAAGCGTAAGAGAAAATCGGTTTCCGAGCCATCCTTCAAGGGCGTTATCGGTATGATCGATCACCGATACAAGATGGGCGGCGGATATGAAACACGCGACTATTACGAGCAGTTTATGGATTACATCCCCTGTCCCGAGTGTCACGGCAGACGATTGAAGGACGAGGCACTTGCTGTAACGGTCGGCGGTATGAACATTTCCGAGCTGTGTGACCTTTCGGTAATCAACGCACGCAAATTCTTTGCGACACTCAAGCTCACCAAGACCGAAACCGAAATAGCGCGCGAAATATTGAAGGAGATAAATGCGAGACTGTCGTTTCTGGAAAACGTCGGACTCGGCTACCTCACGCTTTCGCGTAAGGCAGGCTCGCTTTCGGGCGGCGAGGCGCAGAGAATACGCCTTGCAACACAGATAGGCAGCTCGCTCGTTGGCGTTATGTACGTTCTTGACGAGCCGAGCATCGGTCTGCACCAGCGCGACAACCAAAAGCTGATAAATACTCTGAAAAAGCTCCGCGACATCGGTAACACCGTGCTTGTCGTCGAGCACGACGAGGAAACTATAGAGGAGGCGGACTATCTTGTCGACATCGGACCCGGCGCAGGCGTTCACGGCGGCGAGGTGGTCTTTACCGGCACCCCCGCGCAGATAAAGAAGTGCGACGAGTCTATTACCGGACAGTATCTGTCGGGTAAAAGGTGCGTTACCGTTCCGACGGTGCGCAGAAAGGGCAACGGCGGGTTTATAACCATCGTCGGAGCGAGCGAGAACAACCTCAAAAACATCGACGTTACTATTCCTCTCGGTAAATTCGTATGCGTAACAGGCGTTTCGGGCTCCGGTAAATCAAGCCTTATAAACGCCGTGCTCTACAACACTATCGCGCGGAAATTGGGTAAATTCTCGGTAATACCGGGCAAGCATAAGGAAATAATCGGCGCCGATGAGATCGACAAGATAATCCAGATAGATCAGTCTCCCATCGGTAGAAATCCCCGCTCTAACCCCGCGACGTATATCGGACTGTTTAACGACATCCGTGCCGTGTTTGCATCGACTCCCGACGCAAAGGCGAGGGGCTATAACGAGGGCAGATTCTCCTTTAACGTCAAGGGCGGCAGATGCGAA
>JAFXDO010000054.1 GCA_017563195.1 Clostridia bacterium
TCGAGGTCGTTGGTGAGCTCGAGCTTTTCGTAGTCGTACTGAAGAGTGAAGTTAACAACGTGGAGACCGTTTTCTGCGGTGATGTTCTTAACGGTTACGGTAACGGTGATTTCGTCGCCTGCCTTGTAGGTCTCGGGAGCGTTGATCTCGAGGTCGAACTTAGCGTCTGCGTTTGCTTCGCCAAGTGCTTCCTTGAGCTCGTCTTCGAGAGATACTTCGGGATCGTCCTCAACGGGAGGCTGTACGTCGCCGCCTTCTACGTAAGGTGCGTAGGTGGAGGTGCAAACGTATGCTTCATCGTACCACTTAACTTCTGCAGTGGAGGTAGGAACTTCGATGTTAGCGAAGTCGATACCGTCGATGGTGATCTGCATACCAACAGTCCAAGTAGCAACGTCTTCCCACATAGCGGAAACGTTAGCAGTTGCATAGTTGGGTTCGCTTGCGTGGAACTCATCGTCGTACCAGAGACCGGTAGAACCGTCGCCGGTAACGCCGTTTTCTTCGCAGAGATCCTTCCAGTTGTTGCCTACGTTAATAGCGTAAACAAAGCCACCTTCGGGAATTGCAAGAGGTTCAACACCGGTGCCGTTAAGAGCGGGGCCGTCAACGATAGCGGTGAGCTCGAAAGAATTTTCAGCATCTGCGATGGGAGAGAATGCGAAGTGCTTCCACCATGCGCAACCGGTGTATGCTTCGGTAAAGATAACGCCTGCACCTTCAACGCTACTGTCGTTGAGGTGGGTAACCCAGAACATCTTGGGTTCTGCGGGTTCAACTTCAGGTTCCTTGTCAACGCCGTTGGTTACTTCGTATCCTTCGGGAGCGTCCTGAACGGTAGCGGTAGCTTCGGTAGCGGTGCCTGCTTCGAGGTCGATACCTGCGAGGGTTACCTTGTCACCAACCTTGAGAGCCATTGCAGCAACCTTAGCTTCCCAGTTGGGGAACTGCTGAAGTTCGCCCTTATCGTTGGTTGCTTCGGGAAGCGAACCGGAGGAGTGAACGATAAGGCAGATGTTGCCATTGTCGAAGTTGATACCCTTTTCAAGGCCCTCACTACCGGGGGTAACAACAACGGTAACTACTTCGTAAACGTTAGCTTCAGAAGTAGGAGCGAGGAGTACGCTGATAGCCCAGTTGGGGTTAGCTGCATTGTACTCTTCTTCGGAAGTGATGATGGTAACGTCTTCACCTGCGATGGTGCCGTTTACGGAGCCAATGTTGAATACATAGCCGTAAGCGTTATCGAAGGTGTAGTTTCCGAGCGAACCATCTGTGTTTTCTACGCGGGTCTGGCCATCTTCCCAGTTAACAGCGCCGACAGGAATTGCCATGACTGCTACTACGAGAAGAGCGGAGAGAAGAATTGCAAGTGTCTTCTTCATTTCGGATAACCTTTCTGAATTTTTTATTTTGGGATAGTATCCCATAATTCACTTTGGATTATACCATACATTTATTTCTATGTCAACACATAAAGAAGAAAATGTCCGTCAAAAAGCAAATTTCCGACGGACATTTTTGCAATATTCTACTATAAATATTAGATAGTTGTTATGCTTGTTATGTAATTGTAAGGTTTGTTATGTAATTGTTAAAGCGTGATATGATCGATGATGTAGTTAAGATACTTCTTGTACGCCTGCTTGTCGGCAACGATACGCTTCATTTCGTAAAGCTTGTTGGGAGGTATAGCCTCCTCCTCCTCGGGCTTGAGCTTATTCTTCATAAGCTTGTCGACTGTAAGCGCGTCGAAGATATCCATAGCAACGATGTTGTTGCCGCGGAGACACATAACCTGCTTCATCTGGCCCGCGATAAGGTTTTCGACAGCCGCACAGCCCATCTGGGTTGCGAGCAGACGGTCACGCAGAGTAGGTGCGCCGCCGCGCTGGATGTGCGCAAGTCGAGCGAATCTGGTTTCGATACCGCTGCGCTCCTCGATCATTGCGCTGAGTTCCTCGCCGTATTCCTTGCCCATGCCCTCTGCGGTAATAATAATGAAGTTACGCTTGCCGCCCTTACGTGCCTCGACCATCTTTTCGATAACGTGATCGAAGTCAGTCGGGATCTCGCGGATGATCGCGGTAACTGCGCCGAGCGCGATGGAGGTCTGAAGCGCGATATCGCCCGCGTCTCTGCCCATAACCTCGACAACGGTGCAGCGGGAGTGGCTTTCGCTGGTGTCGCGAAGCTTGTCAACAAGCGAAACAACGGTGTTCATAGCGGTATCAAAGCCGATGGTTGCCTCGGTGGATGCAATGTCGTTATCGATGGTTGCGGGAATACCGATGCAGGGAACGCCCGCATTGGTAAGATCGACCGCGCCGCGGAAGGTGCCGTCGCCGCCGATGGTTAAATACCCTCGATGCCGTTTTCCTTACAGGTGTTAGCCGCCTTCAGCACGCCGTCCCAATGACGGAACTCGTTACTGCGAGCCGAATAAAGCATAGTGCCGCCTCGGTTGATGATAAACGAAACGTCGCGCTCGTGAAGCTGCTTGATATTTCCCTCGATAAGGCCCTGATATCCGTTATAGATACCCATGACCTCGATTCCCTTGTAAAGTGCAAGTCTTGTGACCGCACGGACTGCCGCGTTCATACCGGGCGCGTCGCCGCCGCTGGTCAGAACGCCGATTCTTTTTATCTGTGACATAGTGATTCCTCCCGAAAGCATATGCCTTCGCACCTTATTTTTTACATTACAAAGGATATCACAAAAAACATTTATTGTCAATCTGTTCTATATAAAAAAAGAAGTGAATAAACTTCAAACAAAACAAAGAGGAGGACACATATATGACCGACATGGGAATATACAGTGATATTGCAAGCCGCACACGCGGTGATATTTACGTCGGTGTGGTCGGGCCGGTTCGTACGGGAAAATCGACCCTTATCAAGAGGATCAGCGAAAGCCTCATCATTCCGAGCATCGAAACCGAAAGCGCAAGAGAGCGCGCAAGAGACGAGATGCCTCAGTCGGCATCGGGAAAAACGGTTATGACTACCGAGCCGAAGTTCATCCCCGAGACGGCGGCGACCATCAAGCTCGACGACGGCGCCGACTGCAGGCTGAAGCTGATCGACTGCGTCGGCTACGTTATCCCCGGCGCGATGGGGCTTATCGAGGACGGACAGCCGAGAATGGTAATGACCCCCTGGTCGGAATCTCCCCTGCCCTTCGAAAAGGCGGCGGAGACCGGCACACGCAAGGTGATCGAGGAGCACTCGACCGTCGGCATCGTCGTCACCACCGACGGAAGCATCGGTGAGCTTCCGCGCGAAGCCTACACCGAAGCCGAAGCCCGCGTCGTTTCCGAGCTGAAGGCGTTAGGCAAGCCCTTCGTGATCGTCCTGAACTGCACGCGGCCGAATTCCCCCTCGGCACAAGCACTCTCGCGCGAGCTTGAGGAGACGTACGACGTCCCCGTGCTTGCGATGAGCTGTGTCGATCTTAACGACGGCGACATCAAGGATATCCTCCGTAATCTTCTTTACGAGTTCCCCGTGCGCGAGCTCAGATTCAACCTGCCGAGCTGGCTCGACGTGCTTGACGAAAGCGACGCGCTCCGAAGCTCACTCGTCGAGCGAATAACCGAATCGGCGTCAAGCCTCCGCAGAGTCGATGAGATACGCGATGCGGCAGACGCGCTGAAGGACGAAAGCGGGATCGACGGCAGACTCGAAAAGCTCGATCTGGGCTCCGGCCGCGCCGTGATTTCGGTCAACGTGCCCGACAAGATTTTCTACTCCATCCTCGGTGAAAAAAGCGGTTTCGAGATCGAAAACGAGCGTGCACTTTTGACGATAATGACCGAGCTCGCCGACGTAAAGAAAAAGTACGACAAGGTCGCAAGTGCGATCGACGACGTTATGAACGACGGCTACGGCATCGTTATGCCCTCGATCGACGACCTCACGCTCGAGGAGCCCGAGATCGTAAAGCAGCCCGGCGGCTACGGCGTCAAGCTTAAGGCAAGCGCGCCGTCTATCCATATGATGAAGGCGGACATCGAGACCGAAGTCAACCCCATCGTAGGTACCGAAAGCCAGTCCGAGGAGCTCGTCAGCTTCCTTCTGAAGGAATTCGAGGAGGACCCGAGAAGCATCTGGGAGTCCAATATGTTCGGCAAGAGCCTGCACGAGCTGGTCAGCGAAAACCTTAACAGCAAGCTCGCGCATATGCCCGATGAGGCACGCGCCAAGATCGCGGGTACCATCCAGCGCATCATCAACGAGGGCAGCGGCGGCTTGATATGTATCCTTCTTTGATAAGCGTGACCTCCACCTTTTCCGAGCTTCGCAGCAAGGAGGTCATCAACGTCCGCGACGGCAGTCTGCTCGGCTGTATCAGCGACCTTGAGTTCAACACCTGCACTGGCGAAATATGCTCGATAATCCTGCCCGGCAACGGCATTCTTGCTTCGCTGTCGGCGAAAAACCGCATAGTCATCCCCTGGCGCGATATCGAGCGCATCGGCAAGGACACCGTGCTCGTCCGATACGACTGCGATACCCGCACAGGGTCAGGCATAGGCTAAAAAACGAGAGAGACGCTTTTGAAAAAGTGTCTCTCTCGTGCTTTGTTTTTATAATTAATATCAACCAACAAAAGAGAGCCCTTATTCAAAGGCTCTCTTTACCGTTCTATTTTAAATTTTCCTTTATCACGCTCGCGTAGGCTTGGGCAAAGAGCAGCACGGCGTTTTCCGCCTCCTCGATAGTGTTTCCACAGGAGCCGACCTCAAGAATGACGCTCCCCTTTGTCAACGCCTGATTGAAAGCCGCCGAGCGCAGGTTGATAGGTCTCGCAAGCGTCGGATAAAGATCGTTCATCTTTTGCTGCAGGTGTGTCGCGAAGGTGAGGTTGTCCCGCCAATTCGGGTGATCCGAACCGCCCTGATTCGTACCGACGACAAGCATAAGCTGTGCACAGTCCTTGCCATTCAGGGTGGTCAGCGGCTTGATATTATTGCCCTTGGAATCGAAGACCGAATCTCGGTGAAGATCGATAACAAAGCGTATCGTCGGATACTCGGCGAGCACTTTTTTTATACCCTCGCGCGCGTAATTATACGATTTGTTGAAGTCGGTCTGATCGTACATCGTTTTGTCGTGTACCGTGCTTATACCGAGCGAGTTCAGCTTCTCGCACAGCACCTCGCCGATATGTACCACCGTTTTCTCCTCCTCGAGCGAGCGGAAGGTCTCCTCGGGCGAGTAGAAGCTGTAGCCGTTCTCCAAATAGCTCTCGCTCCCGTGGGTGTGCACTATCAGCACGAGCGGAGCGTCGGCTTGCAACGCACCGACGACGGGAAACGGCTTGCCAAGGAACGACTGCAGGTCGACATTGAAATCGGTTCTGTTTATCAGATTCAGCGCGCTCGGCTCGTTTATCTCGTACCACGCGAGATTGCTCGCCGTCACGGTAAGGTCGCCCTCGCCCGACTCGGGTATAGGTATCGGGTCCTCGGGCTCGTATTCGCCGTCCTGCCCGACGTCGTCCGTGTTCGGCTGTGAGGTCTCGAAAGCGCCTCCGCCGAGCGCATAATCGGGCGTTCCGATGCCCATCGCCGCGCTGCCCGAAAGCATCGCGCGCGACGTAGCCGTGCTCATTTTCGGTATGGCTCGGACGACGTACGGTATCACGTAAAACACGCCCGCAAGCAACGCAATCGAAAGCAAAAGCGTTCCCCACCTGATTATCGCCTGTCTCTGCGCGATCGTTAATCTTCTTTTCATTTAATCACATCCTTGTGAAATTATATGCACGCGAATGTGAAAATATGACCCGTTTCTTTATTTAGATCGGGGATAAGGCTCCCGTACATCGGTAACACCAAGCAAGTAGTCGATACTTGTGCTGTAAAAGGCTGCAAGCCTTATCAAAACATCGGTCGGAACGTCCCGCTTCCCTATCTCGTAATGCGAATAACACACTTGAGAGCATTGCAGATATTCCGCCAGATCCTTTTGATACAAATCCGCATCCTCGCGCAAATCGCGCAATCTTCTGTACATACTATGCCTCCCGAATCATTTACAAGACAAGTATATGTAAAACGTTTTGTTATATTGACAAATAAAACAAATTGTTTTATAATAAGGAAAAGAAACGGTCATTTTGACCAAAAGGAGGTTTTATATGCAAACAAAAGAAGCTTTACTCGAAAAACGCTCGCAAATCGAAAAATTTTCAAAACTGATAGGGTCATGCTCCGGAACTGTTCTTGCAATTCGTTCGGACGGTACGGTCATTTCGTACGGGCGCGACCTCGACGGCAGAAGTAACGTCGACAGCTGGTACGGTGTCGAAGAGGTTTCCTGCGCGATATACCATTCAACAGCCCGCAGGTTTGACGGAAGCATTGATTCGACCTACTTTATGCCCGAAAACGACGATGCGGAAAGATGTGACAACTACGGCCAATTCGATATAGAAGATTTCCCGAAGTCCTGCAAAAAAGTCGCCGCAACTATGCAGTACACTTTTGTCCTTACGAATTCAGGTCGCGTAATGGCAACCCGTTACAAATCACCTCACAATTTGCCGGACCCGGACAACACCTATAGTAGGGCCACCTCTTGGTACGGTATCAAGGATATAGTAACCGGTTCGAGTATGAACACGATCATAGGTCTCAGAGAAGACGGCACCGTTGTCGCGGCGGGAAGCAATTACTACGGCATGTGCAACGTGCAAGGATGGAGCAACGTAGAAAAAATATATGCGAACGTATCCACAGCTATAGGCATCAGAAAAGACGGCACCGTGGTTGCAACCAAATACATTGCTCCGTCAGACACATACACTCCCGACGAAAGTAAACATTATTACGGTCAATGCGAGGTTTCGGGATGGAGAGATATAGTGGACATAGCACAGGGCCTCAGACATACTGTGGGCTTGCGCTCCGATGGAACGGTTGTCGCAACAAAATACCGCAGGTTTCCCGGCGGAACCTATCATGGTCAATGTGAGGTTGCCGATTGGCAGGATATAGTTGCAATATCCGCATCCGGTAATCTTACCGTAGGATTAAGATATGACGGTACGGTTGTAGCCGTCGGCGACAACAGCAACGGTCAATGTGATGTGTCCGCGTGGAGCGACATAGTCGCGATACACGCGACTAACGATGCGACATACGCAATCAGATCCGACGGCACAATGCTTTCGACCGATTCATCGTTCATTCCAAACGGTCTTAAGTCTGACGGAACGTCAATAACGGGTGACAAAGACGAGGACTACAAGCTGTTTGGTGACGCGAGCACCTTTGACTCCGAGCGCGAGGAAGCGAAACGCAAATTAGCTTCCGGCGAAGCGGAAAGCGAGCGCAGAACCGCAATGGATACGTTTCTGGCTACATTTCGTAGCGAAAGTTACGGCAAATCAGACACGTACGAAAACCCGTCAAAGACGGAAAGTGAGGACGAAGGCAAGCGTAGTATACCTATGATAGTAGCAGGCATTGCCTCAATTACAATTGCCGATTTCGCGCCCAACGTTGTGTTGGCACTGGCGCTGCTTGGTGTCGGCATATTCCTGATCGTAAGCGGCGCGAAAAAGAAGAAACGTTAAGAAAAACAGCGTATCACATCGAAAGGAGGTATACTTATGGCAACTTGTGCATCCTGCGAATTCTTCGGCAAAAAAGAAAGCGTGGAATGGTGCTATCACAAATATAAGAATTGGAGCACCAGTGCGTACAATACGGCTTGCGAATACTACAAGAGCAAGTGGTAAAACTTTAAAGCGGCACTCGGCTTTTTCGGCCGAGTGCCGTCATTATCAACAGGAGAACGTTATGAATTACAAAAAAGGAAAAAAGCTTCTTGACACCGAGGAATACCTCCAAGCCCTTGACACCTTTAAGCAAGGTGCCGCAACCGGAGATTTAAAGTGCTTATACGGTATAATTGCCGCAAAAGCGTGTATGGGCGAAGACTTTTCCGAGCATCTTGATGCATTGAAGGACGCCTTTCCGATTTTATTGGACGCTGCCGACGAAAACGATGCGGACGCCTGTTTTATTATTGCAAGGTGCTTCGAGAAGGGCTTGTGCACAGAAGCAAGCATCGACAAAGCAATTGAATACTATTCCCGCGCTTCCGCATTGGGCAACAGCGACTCGCTTTTCAACTTGGGTTGCATCAATCTGTACAGAGGATTTGATATAGACGTCGTAGTGACAGAGTGTTTTTTGCCGTCTGCACAGCTCGAAAATGCGAGCGCGCAATTCGCGTTAGGTCACTATTTCGAGCATAAGAAGGACACACAGTCCGCGTTGCTGTGGTACAGCCGCGCTGCACAGCACGGAGCGCCGAATATGAAGGAGAAGCTGAAAAGCTTTCTAAGCAGCATTTCTCGCTAATTTAAATAAAGCGATATCTCGTTAATTTCCATTTGATGGAGCGCGACGTTGAGTGCAGAGGAGAGGAGCTTTGCGGTTTGCTTGGCGATGACGTCGTTTTCCTTCGGAGTGACGAACATTTCCCTGCCGTTGCCGGCAAGCACGCGCTCGATGACCGAGACAAATTCGTCGGAGGCGTTACCGACCTGCTCCTCAAGCAGATCGTAGGCAAGCGTCGCTGCATCGACGACCATCGGGACGCCGAGGGATATCACGGGCACCCCGAGCGTCGATTTATCAAGTGCGGCACGGCGGTTGAAGACACCCGATCCGGGGCTGAGCCCGACGTCCGACATCTGCACCGTCGAGGCGAGTCGGTTCAGTCTGCGCGAGGCGAGCGAATCGATTAGTATCACACACCTCGGCTTTACCGCCCTGCAAACGCTTTCGACTATCTCTGCGCTTTCTATACCCGTCTGCGCAAGCACGCCGGGGCTGACCGCAGCAACGCTCGCAAAGCCCGCCGATTCAAAAAGCGACGGGTCCAACCCCTCGATATGACGGGTCACCAAAAGCTCGCGCACGACGCGTGGACCCAACGAATCGGGCGTTATTTCGATATTCCCGAGTCCGACGACGAGCACGCATCCGTTTTCATCGGGCAACAGACGCCCAAGCTCCGACGCAAGCAGATAAGAAGCGGCTTCAAAGGCAGTTCTCTCGTGCATCCAGTCCTTTCCGATCTCTACGGTAATATAATGCCCGGCGCTTTTCCCCGAAAGCCTCTCACCCTCGCCCCGCAGGACCTCGGCATAAACGACGTTGAAGCCGTCTTTATTCTCCTCGCGGACTATGATTCCCGAGTCTTCTCCGTGCATTTCACGCGCTTCGAGCGCAAGATCCGTTCGCTTTTCAAACATATTTTCACCTTTGAATCTCGTTTTTTTATTCATTTTTCCCCAAAACAAATTTTTTTATAATTTTTTGCCAGAACCTATTGCAAAACCCGAAAAAGTGTGGTATTATGAACTGGTTCCAAAATTCAAATGGGAGGTGCAAGTGCATGCCTAACATTAAATCTGCAAAAAAGCGTGTTAAGGTTACCGAAGTAAAGACGCTTCAGAACAAGATGTTTAAGTCGGCTATGAAGACTTCTATTAAGAAGTACAAGGCAGCTATCGCAGCAGGCGATAAGGTTGCAGCAGAGAAGACTTATCTTGAAGCTGTCGGCATGGTTGACAGAGCTGTGGCTAAGGGCATTATCCACAAGAACAATGCCGCTCGCAAGAAGAGCCAGTACACTAAGCTTCTCAACGGTATAGCCTAAGTAATAGTTTAAGGCGGCGGAAGCTGCCGTCGCCTTAAATAATCACGCGGGTGTAGTTCAATGGTAGAATCCCAGCCTTCCAAGCTGGTCGCGCGGGTCCGATTCCCGTCACCCGCTCCAATATAACCTTATTTTTTTGTAAATGTGCCTTTAGCTCAGCTGGATAGAGCAACTGCCTTCTAAGCAGTAGGTCGGGGGTTCGAGTCCCTCAAGGCACGCCATATGGTGGCTGTAGCTCAGCTGGTTAGAGTACCAGGTTGTGGCCCTGGGGGTCGCCGGTTCGAACCCGGTCAGCCACCCCAGAAAAGAGCTCACCTTTGTCGTAGA
>JAFXDO010000055.1 GCA_017563195.1 Clostridia bacterium
CATTCGTTTCTACAACAACGAACGTATTCAAACCAAAACAAAACTGACTCCGCTTGAAAAACGAAGTCAGTATGCTGCTTAATATTTAATATCTACCATAGGGGTGTTTTTGTGCTGTCCGTATAATTTGGGGCAGAACACAGATCAACGCAACTTAAGGGCACTTCTTATTTTTTTGTTTTAAAAAGTTTTGAAAGGGTCCAAGGGAAAACTTTTTCAAAAGTTTTCCCTTGATTCGTACTCCCTTGCCTCGTCCTTTTCCGTTGGGGGCGCTCGATAATTAACATTTTGTTCATTGAATTTTGCTTCAAAGCGGCTATAATGTTAGGGTGCTAATTATTAGGAGGCTAATATTTATGGAAAGGACAGAAACGATAGGGTTCCGCGTCCGCACCTTGTCAGTCGCAATAAAGCGCGCCGTCGACGCGAGCAAAGCGCGGAGCGGGGTAGACTGCACCGGCACGCACGGCTGGGTCATCGGATACCTTTACGAAAACCGTCACCGCGACGTATTCCAGCGCGACATCGAAAAGCAATTCTCGGTGCGGCGCCCGACAATGACCGCCATTTTACAGCTCATGGAGAAAAACGGCTTGCTGTACCGCGAAAGGTACGACGGCGACGCCCGACTCAAAAAAATCAAGCTCACCGATGCCGCGCTTAAGATCCACGAGGCGCACGAGCGGCACATCGAGTCCTTCGAAAACGCCCTGCGCGAGGGCATCAGCGATTCCGAGCTCAAAAGCTTTTTCGAGATCATCGAAAAAATAAGCGCAAACGCCGAGCGTGCCGAGCAGGAGCACGCATTCTATCCCGAGGAGGAGCCCAATGCTTAAAAAACTCTCACAAAGCATCAAGGGGTACACAAAGCACACGCTTTTGTCCCCGATACTCATCATGGGTGAGGTCATCATGGAGGTAATCATCCCCGTGCTGCTCGCCCTGCTTATCAACTGCATCGACGTCACCGCATCGCAAAACGCCGACGACAGCGCCAACTTCATCCAGCGCTTCATCACGGGCCTCATCGGAACCCCCAACGGCGAGGGCGATATGAATTACATCATCACCATCGGTGCATTCATCGCCGTTTGTGCCGTTATTTCGCTCATATTCGGCGCGCTCGCGGGCAGAAGTGCGGCTATCGCGTCGACGGGATTCGCCAAAAATCTCCGCAAAAGGATGTTTGATCGGATATCGCACTTTTCCTTTAAAAACATCGACAAATTCTCGACCTCGAGCCTTATAACCCGCCTCACCACCGACGTCAACCGTCTTCAGGAGGCGTTCCATATGATAATCCGCACGGCTGTGCGAAGCCCCTCGATGATGATCTTCTCGCTCATTATGGCGTTCACCATCAACAGCAAGCTCGCACTCATCTTCCTTTGCGCCGTGCCGGTTCTCGTCATCGGACTTACGCTCATTATGACCAAGGTTCACCCCATATTCAAGCGTATGTTCAAGAGATACGATAAGCTCAACCGCGTCGTTCAGGAAAACCTCCGCGGCATCCGCGTCGTAAAGGCGTTCGTTCGTGAGGACGAGGAGATCGACAAGTTTACCGAGGTCTCGGGCGAGATCAGCGACGACTCGATCAAGGCAGAGCGCATCATGGCGTACAATATGCCGCTTATGCAGATAACCGTCTACACCTGCATACTTCTCGTCTGCTGGTTCGGCGCAAGCATGATCGTCAACCACAACGTTATGGGCGTCGGCGACAGCCTCACCGTCGGTGAGCTTACCGCGCTTCTTAACTACACGATGCAGATCCTTATGAGCCTTATGATGCTTTCGATGATCTTCGTCAACGTAGTTATGTCGAGAGCCTCCGCCGAGCGTATCTGCGAGATCCTCGACGAGCAGATCGCCATCGCAAATCCGGCAAACCCCGTTACCGAGGTCGCAGACGGCAGCATCGAGTTCAGAAACGTCGATTTTGCTTACCACGAGGGCAAAAACGTACTTAAAAACGTAGATTTCAAGATAGAATCGGGTGAGACCGTCGGCATCATCGGCGGTACGGGCAGCAGTAAATCGACGCTCGTTCAGCTCATCCCGAGGCTCTACGACGTCACCGAGGGCAGCGTGCTCGTCGGCGGCATAGACGTACGCGAGTACGATCTCAACGCACTCCGCGACTCTGTTGCGATGGTGCTTCAGAAGAACGTGCTCTTCTCGGGTACGATCAAGGATAACCTCCGCTGGGGCAACGAAAACGCCACCGACGAGGAAATGCGCGAGGCGTGCATCGCCGCCTGCGCCGACGAGTTCATACAGACCTTCCCCGACGGCTACGACAGCTTCATCGAGCAGGGCGGCAGCAACGTTTCGGGCGGTCAGAAGCAGCGCCTCTGTATCGCACGCGCGCTTTTGAAGAAGCCGAAGGTGCTTATTATGGACGACTCGACCTCCGCGGTCGACACAAAGACCGACGCGATGATCCGCGCAACGATGGCAAGCCGCATCCCCGGCACGACCAAGCTCATCATCGCCCAGAGAATATCCTCGGTGCAGGAATGCGACAGGATAATCGTCATCGACAACGGCGTAATCGACGGCATCGGCAGCCACGCAGAGCTGCTCGCCTCGAACGCCATCTACCGCGAGGTATACGAATCTCAGATGAAGGGAGATGAGCAGGAATGAGCGAGGAAAGAAGACAGGATCCCCCGATGCGCCCCGGCAAGGGCGTGCGCGTCCCCGGCGAAAAGCCCGACGCGAAAACCGTAAAACGTGTGCTTTCCTATCTCGTCGCATACAAATGGCGTCTGCTTGCGGTCGTTCTCTGCATCGTCTTCAGCGCGCTTGCCGGCGTTTACGGCTCGAAGTTTCTGCAGACCCTCATCGACGGCTACATCAAGCCGCTTATACTCGAAAACAGCACCGATATGTCGGGGCTTCTCAGGGAAATAATCATCCTTGCGATAGTTTACGTGCTCGGCGCGCTTGCCTCCTTCACCTACAACAGAATTATGGTCGTCGTCTCGCAGTCGGTGCTCAAGGACATCCGCGACACCATGTTCTCGAAGATGCAGCGCCTGCCGATAAAGTACTTCGACACCCACTCCTTCGGCGACACGATGAGCCGCTACACCAACGATACCGACACGCTGAGAATGATGATCTCGCAAAGCCTTCCGCACATTTTCTCCTCGCTTTGCACCGTCATCGCGGTATTCTTCGCGATGCTCTTCACCAGCGTCTGGCTCACCCTCTTCGTGGTCGTTTCCGCCTGCCTGACGATGCTTCTCGTCAAGTCTATCGGCGGCAAAAGCGGCAGCTTCTTCGTGCGTCAGCAAAAATCGGTCGGTAGGGTCAACGGCTACATCGAGGAAATGATAAACGGACAGAAGGTCGTTCAGGTGTTCTGCCGCGAGGAGCAGACCAAGGAGGAGTTCGACCGTCTCAACAACGAGCTCTGCGAAAACGCAAGAAACGCAAACATTTTCGCTAACATTTTAGGCCCCGTTTCCAACAACCTCGGTCACCTGCAGTACATTCTCATCGCGACTCTGGGCGGACTTCTTGTCGCGCTTACCGACGGGCTTACCGCAGGCGGACTCGTTGCCTTCCTTCAGCTTTCCAAGAACTTCACCAACCCGATAAATCAGGTAACCCAGCAGCTCAACGCCGTGATAATGGCGCTTGCCGGCGCGAAGCGTATCTTCGAGCTTATGGACGAGACCCCCGAGTCCGACGACGGCTACGTCACCCTCGTCAACGCGCGCTACAACGAAAACGGCGAGCTTGTCGAGACCGACGAGCGCACCGGTCTCTGGGCGTGGAAGCATCCCCACGGCGACGGCACCCTTACCTATACCGAGCTTAAGGGCGACGTCCGTATGGTCGAGGTCGACTTCGGCTACGTGCCCGAAAAGACGGTGCTTCACGACGTGACCCTTTACGCCGAGCCGGGACAGAAGGTCGCCTTCGTCGGTGCGACGGGCGCGGGTAAGACTACTATCACCAACCTCATCAACCGATTCTACGACATCGCCGACGGTAAGATCCGCTACGACGGTATAAACATCAACAAGATCAAAAAGGCAGACCTCCGCCGCTCGCTCGGTATGGTGCTTCAGGACACCCACCTCTTCACCGGCACGGTTATGGAAAATATCCGCTATGGCAGGCTCGACGCGACCGACGAGGAATGCATCGCCGCCGCAAAGCTTGCCAACGCCGATTCCTTCATCAGCGTGCTGCCCGACGGCTACGACACGATGCTTGAGGGCGACGGAAGCGGGCTTTCGCAGGGTCAGCGCCAGCTTCTCGCCATCGCGCGTGCCGCAGTCGCCGATCCGCCGGTTATGATACTCGACGAGGCGACCTCGAGCATCGATACCCGTACCGAATCGATCGTTCAGAAGGGTATGGACAGCCTTATGCACGGCAGGACGGTGTTCGTTATCGCGCACAGGCTCTCGACCGTACGCAACTCCGACGTTATTATGGTGCTCTCGGCGGGCAGGATAATCGAGCGCGGAGACCACGAAAAGCTCATCGCCGAAAAGGGGCAGTATTACCGCCTCTACACCGGCGCATTCGAATTGGATTGAGCTTTGGAACGATTCCGAGAGACCTTTTTTGAAAAAGGTCTCTCGGGCTCTCCCAAAAAACCTTCAAACAAAATTACAATCCGTGCTTTGGGCGATGCGCAACAGTGAGAAAACGGTTTTGCGCTACCGTTTTGCCCTGTAACTTAGTCAAAAAACTTCAAACAAAATTAAAATCCGTGCTTTTTCACGGATTTTTTCCTTTTTTCTCCATACTTGGATTGTGCGGCGTCTTTCGTGGGTGCGTATTTTCGTCGGGCACTTGACAAGAGCGCGCAAAATGGTGTAGAATAAAATGTAAAAAAGTATTTTCGGAGGGTATTGAAATGGCAAAAAGGATTCTTGTTGCGGGAAGCTCGAACATCGATTTCCTGCTGACCACGCCCTATATTCCCGCGCCCGGCGAAACTCTGCTGTCGGCGGGCAAGTACGCGTTTACTCCCGGCGGTAAGGGCGCAAACGCCGCCGTTGCCGCAAAGGCGATGGGCGCCGACGTCGTGTTCTGCTCACGCGTGGGCGACGACGCTTACGGCGACAGGCTCATCGCGCTTTTCAAGGAGCGCGGAATCGATACCCGTTACATAAAGGTCGACCGCCTCGAGCAGACGGGGCTTGCCGTCGTTATGCTTGAAAAGAGCGGCACCAACAGGATAATCGTCTTCAGCGGCGCGAACAAAAAAATAAGCGACGCCGACGTAGAGGCGTCCTTCTCCTCCTACCCCGACGCGGTGCTTACTCAGTTCGAGATAAGACCCGACGCCGTTATCGCCGCCGCAAGGCTCGCAAACGACGAGGGGCTCCCTCTCTTCGTTGACGCAGGTCCTGCCGACGAGGAGTTCCCGCTCGAAAAGCTCGAGCGCGTCGAAATATTCTCCCCCAACGAGACCGAGACCGAGATACTCACGGGTATCCGCCCGAACAACCTCGAAAACTGTCTCCGCGCTTCCATCGCACTCTGCAACCGCGTCGACATCAAGTACGTCGTGCTTAAGCTCGGCAGCCGCGGCTGCTACGTCTACGACGGAAAATATTGCGACCTTGTCTCGCCCTACGAGGTTCCCGTGGTCGACACCACCGCCGCAGGCGACGTGTTTACCGCCGCGCTGACGACCGAGTACCTCCGTACCGGCAAGATACTCGACGCCGCAAGGTTCGCGAACGCCGCGGGCGCGCTTGCAGTAAGCAAGCTCGGCGCTATCAACTCCGTCCCCACCGAGGACGAGGTCCGCGCTCTGATGAACGCTTGATGTATTTAAGGGCTGTGTTTTTTGGGGAGCTTTTGCAAAAGCTCCCACAAACCCCCGCAAAATCTCTTAAAATAAAGATATTCAAGTTCAAAAATGTCTGGTTCTGCTCTTCGTTACGAGGAAAAAGAACTATTAGAGTGAATCGCGACAAACAACAGAACCGTGTAGAACCTTTCAAGCTTCTGTAATGTCTCGCGGAGAGTAGTCGGCAAGTCCGTTGTATCGACTATCGCGACTTTGAAAAAATTTTATTCTTGTGGCGTTGCCGCCGCGGATGTGGCGCTCGGCGCGGTTTTTTTGAAGGATCACGGAAACGCTCGCGTGCAGAGCGGGGTCGATCGCCTTCAGACGGTCGGTAAGATCCTTGTGCGAGGTGCTTTTGCTCACCCCGAAAACCTTTGCCGCCGCACGCACCGTCGCCCCCGTCGAAATTACGTATTCCGCAGTTTTAACGACTCTTTCGTCAATATCGTCAGTAAACATCAAAATCAACTCCCAAACAGGCTTTGTTGATGTATATGCGCCTTCGCAGCGTAAAAGAATCAAAAGACAGCCCGTGCTTCGCCCCGAGCGAGACTTCTGTGTTGACAGGTCTTGCGAGAGGCGTTTTTTGTTTTGTTAAATTTGCAAAATAGCAGGATAAAGTGCGCTATTTTTCTTGACATGCGGCACAATAAATGGTATTATTATCGTGTATGACTGTATAGGTTGTTTGACAGGAGGTGTCGACGCTGGGCAGAGTGATATTTGTAACGGGATTCAAGGGCGGAGTCGGAAAGACGACCGTGTCCGCGAACCTCGCTTCGACGCTTTATGCGCTCGGAAACAAGGTGCTTGTGATCGATGCCGACTTCGGAATGCGCTGTATGGATATGGTGCTCGGCTGTGAAAACGAAACGCTCTTCGACTGCAGTGACGTGCTTGCGTCGCGCTGCTCGCCTGCCGCCGCAATGTGCGAGGTAGGGGGTATGACGGGGTTTTCCTTCATTCCGGCGCCGATGAATATGGCGAACGAGCCGATCGAAAAAGGCGCGTTTGCCGACCTTATCGCAGAGGTGCGCGAGGAATACGATTACGTGATAATCGACTCCTGCGCCGAAATGACCGATTATTATATGGCGTTTGCATCCACTGCCGACGAGGCTGTGATAGTGACGCTTCACCAGTCGACGTCGGTCCGCGCGGCTGAAAAGACGGCGGCACGGCTTTCCGCTATGGGGATAAACAAGCAGTCGCTGGTGGTCAACGGATACCGCGCGGCGTTTGCCGAAAGCGGGAGACTGCCCGACGTTCTCGACATAATCAACCGCTCGTCGGTAAGATTGCTCGGCGTCGTTCCGTACGGCGAAAGGCTTCAGGCGTCGCAGGAGGCGGCGGAGCTTGCGTTCATGGGGGATATGAAGAAGAAGGCAAGCAAATGGGAAGCGGCGTTTTACAATATCGCCTCGAGGCTTGAGGGAAAACGCATCAGGCTGTTCGACGGGGCTGAATCATTAAAGAAGCGGAGCTCGTATCAGGGGATCCTGCTTCACGAAAAAAGGGAAATCGATTCAAGGGAGGAATGAACAATGAACATAGCAATCATCGCTAACGATAAGAAGAAAGAGCTTATCACCGAATTTTGCATCGCTTATTGCGGAATACTTTCCCGACATAATATATGCTCGACCGCCATCACCGGCAAATACATTTCCGAGGCGACCGGGCTCAATATCGAAAAATTGCTTTCGGGCTCTCACGGCGGCGTCGAGCAGATCGCGTCGAAGATCGCGTACGACGAGGTCGACGTGCTCATTCTGCTCCGCGACACGAGCAACGACGCGGAATATGCCGAAACCGAAATGAACCTCGTAAAGCTTTGCGATAAATATACGGTTCCCGTCGCAACCAACATCGCGACGGCGGAGGCGCTCGTCCTCGCGCTCGACAGGGGCGACCTTGACTGGCGTACAAATCTCAAAAACGGAACAGGTGCACTTTAATGAACAGGATACAAAAGCCCAAGGGCACGCTCGATATCCTTCCTGCGGATATCGGGCTTTGGCAGTATATAGAAAACGCGGTGCGCGACATCGCGAGGATCAACGGATTTCAGGAAATCAGAATGCCCACCTTCGAGGCGACCGAGCTTTTCTGTCGCGGCGTGGGCGACACCACCGACGTTGTCGGCAAGGAAATGTATACGTTTACCGATAAGGACGGGAGCAGCCTTTCGCTTCGACCCGAAGGAACGGCGGGCGTTGCCCGTTCTGTTATCGAAAACGGGCTTTACGCAGGCGCGATGCCTTTAAAGCTGTTCTACCTTTCTAACTTCTTCCGCCGCGAAAAGCCGCAGGCGGGCAGAAGCCGCGAGTTCTGGCAGTTCGGTACCGAGCTTTACGGCAGCAGCCGTCCCGAGGCGGACGCGCAGGTGATATTGCTTGCCGACGCGCTCTTCAAGAAACTCGGACTTACGAAGGTAACGCTTCGCATCAACTCCATCGGCTGTCCCGAATGCAGACCCTCCTACCGTAAGGCTCTGCTTGAGTATTTCTCGCAGTTCGAATCCGAGCTTTGCGACACCTGCCGCGAAAGACTGCAGAAGAACCCGCTCCGCGTCCTCGACTGCAAGAGCCCCATCTGCTCGGGAATAGCGAAAAACGCTCCCAAAACGCTCGAGCATCTCTGCGGCGGCTGCGAATCCCACTTCGAGTCGCTCAAGAAGCATCTTGACGACTGCGGAGTCGAATATATCGTCGACCCCTCTATCGTAAGAGGGCTCGACTACTACACCGGCACCGTGTTTGAATTCACCGTCGATTCCATCGGCGCGCAAAGCACGGTCTGCGGCGGCGGTCGCTACGACGGCCTGCTCGCATCCATCGGCGGACCCGAAATGCCGGCTGTCGGCTTCGGTATGGGCATCACCCGCCTTATTCAGGCGCTTAAGGACGAAAACCTTGTGCCCGAGCTTGCAAGCGGCTGCGATATCTATATAGCGCCGCTCGGCGACAATGCGTCCTCGGGCGCGTTCGTGCTGGCGCATAAGCTCAGAGCCGCAGGCGTTTCGGCAGAAACCGACATTTGCGGCAGAAGCCTTAAGGCGCAGATGAAGTACGCCGATAAGGCAGGCGCGAGATACGTGCTCGTCGTCGGCGATAACGAGCTTGAAGAGGGCGTTGCCGAGCTTCGCGATATGCGCGGGGGCGAAAGGGTCAAGGTTGCTTTAAGCGTCGACGCTATAATTGAAGCGATAAAATAAAATCTTCCGTATTTATATATAAGAGGCAAAAAAATGGCAGAATTACTTGGAAACGAACGCCGCACACACTACTGCGGCGAATTGAGAGAAGCAAATATCGGCGAAACCGTTTGCGTAATGGGCTGGGTCAAGAAGGCACGCGACCTCGGCAGCCTCGTTTTCGTGGACCTTCGCGACAGAAGCGGCATCGTTCAGCTCGCTTTTGACGAAAACACCGAAAAGGAGGTTTTCGCACGCGCGCTTGAATTAAAGACCGAGTACGTCGTTTCCGCGACGGGTGTCGTCCGCGAGCGCTCGAGCAAGAACCCCGATATACCTACCGGTAATATCGAAATTTTCGCGTCGTCCGTGCGCGTGCTCGGCGAAAGCGAAACTCCCCCCTTCGATATCACCGACGATTGCAAGACGAACGAGGAGCTGAGACTTACTCACAGATATCTGGACCTCCGCCGTCCCGTGCTTCAGAACAACATTATCTTCCGCGCAAAGGTTGCAAAGTCGGTCCGCGACTACCTCTGCGATCAGGGCTTTATCGAAATAGAAACTCCCATTCTCATCAAGTCCACCCCCGAGGGAGCTCGCGACTACCTCGTGCCCTCGCGTGTGCACAAGGGCTCGTTCTACGCGCTTCCTCAGTCTCCCCAGCTTTATAAGCAGCTTTCGATGGTTGCGGGATTTGACAGGTACTTCCAGATCGCGCGTTGCTTCCGCGACGAGGACCTCCGCGCAGACCGTCAGCCCGAATTCACCCAGATCGATATGGAAATGTCGTTTGTCGATACCGACGACGTGCTTGCAGTCGGCGAGGGTCTCATCAAGCATATCTTCAAGGACTGCATGGGCGTGGATATTCCCACCCCGCTGCCCAGATATACCTTCCGTGAATGTATGGAGCGCTTCGGCTCGGACAAGCCCGACCTTCGCTTCGGTATGGAGATAGTAAATCTCAACGACGCGCTCAAGGGCTGCGGATTCCCCGTGTTCGCCTCTGCTATCGAGGCGGGCGGCTCGGTCCGTGCGATCAACCTCAAGGGATATGCCGAAAAGCTTTCGCGTAAGGATATCGACAAGCTCGCAGATTACGCAAAGGGCTGCGGCGCAAAGGGTCTCGCTTGGGTCAAGAGAGGCGAAACCGACGGCGGCTCGTTCCTCAAGCATATGACCGAGGACGAATTGCAGGCTATCTATAAGGCGGCAGACTGCGAAAAGGGCGACGTATTGCTCATTCTCGCAGATAACGATAACAACCGCGTGCTCACTCAGCTCGGTCAGCTCCGCGTTGAGGCTGCAAACAGATTAGGCGTCGAAAGAAGCGGCTACAACTTCCTCTGGGTCGTTGAAATGCCTTTCTTCGAATACGATTACGAATCGGGCGAATGGGTCGCAATGCACCACCCGTTCACCAGCCCGATGGACGAATGCTTGGAATATCTCGACAGCGACAAGGGCAAGGTCCGTGCGAAGGCGTACGACCTCGTTCTCAACGGCATCGAGCTTTCGAGCGGCTCGATAAGAATCACCGACCCCGCGCTTCAGGCGAAGATATTCGACCTTCTGGGACTCTCGAAGGAAGAGGCGCAGGTCAAGTTCGGCTACCTGCTCGAGGCGTTCCGCTACGGTGCACCTCCTCACGGCGGTATGGGTATCGGTCTCGACCGCTTGGTGATGCAGATGGTCGGCGCCACCAGCCTGCGTGACGTCGTTGCATACCCCAAGATGCAGAACGCTAAGGAGCTTATGACCGACTGCCCCGCGTCCGTTCCCGCAGAAGCTATCGCCGAGCTCGGCATCAGCATCGTCAAGGAAGATAAGGCATAAGGAGTTAGTATTTTGGGAAACTTTTGAAATACGCCCCGAAAATCCTTGGATTTTCGGGGACCCCATATTAGTTTCCCAAGCCCTTCAAAATCCTTTAAAAAATAAGAATTATAATAAATGCTTGGCGTGCTACGCGCCCACGAGGTTGACAAAATGCCGTATTATAGGTTGATATTCGAGCATTACGTGTTTGACGTGGACTATGTATACTACTTTTTTGTCGGTATCGTTTCTTTTCTGGTGGCGTTTTTTCTGCTTCGCGATTTCTTTCGTGAACGGAAAAAGGATTTTTCGGGACCGACCGGAAAAATGATCGCGGGTACGATCTGCGCGCTTTCGGGATTGCTACACACGGGACTGTTTTTGTTCGTCCTTTCGCTTTTTTAGCCGGTAATCCGCCAAATAACAACAAACATAAAACCTCGTTCCGCGTGGAGTCGAGGGCGGGTAACCCGCCTTTTAAAAGCCCGCGGTATACGCAAAACAGATATAAAGCCTCTTCCCGCGTGGAACAGAGGTAAACAAATTATAGAAAGGTCTCGCGGAGAGAGCAAAACGAGCTTGTTGCTTGGACCATCGCGAAATTAAAAAGGCACTTTCAGTGCCTCGCGGAGAGAGCAAAACGAGCTTGTTGCTTGGACCATCGCGAAACTAAAAAAATGATTGAGATTAAAGATTTAAGGAAGAGTTACGGTAATAAGCATGCCGTAAACGGAATATCGTTTGAGGTCAAGGAAGGCGAGATATTGGGCTTCCTCGGCCCGAACGGTGCGGGTAAGAGTACCACGCTGAATATGATAACGGGGTATCTTTCCGCCGACAGCGGCAGTGCGAAGATCGACGGCACCGATATCCTTGTCGACCCGATAAAAGCGAAGAAGGACATCGGCTTTTTGCCCGAGATCCCGCCGCTTTATACCGAAATGACGGTGCTTGAGTATCTTAACTTCGTCTATGACCTCAAGGGCTGCAGGCTCCCCCGCAAGCAGCACTTGAAGGAGATCTGCGAGGTCGTTAAGATCTGGGACGTTGGAAACAGACTTATAAAGAACCTTTCGAAGGGCTATCGCCAGAGAGTCGGCATCGCGCAGGCTCTTATCGGCAACCCCAAGGTGCTTATCTTCGACGAGCCCACCATCGGTCTCGACCCGAGACAGATAATCGAGATCAGAAACCTCATAAAGATGCTCGGCCGTGAGCATACCATTATACTCTCGACCCATATCCTGCCCGAGGTTCAGGCGGTGTGCGATAGGATCGTCGTCATCAATAAGGGCGAGATCGTCGCAAACGAAAAGACCGAGGACCTCATCAATGCGGTCGACGGCTCGAGAAAGCTGGTCGCAAAGATAGTCGGACCCGAGGACGAGGTGCTCAAGGCGCTTCGCTCGCTCGGCGGCGTAAAGACGGCGGACTCGCTCGGCAAGCGCGATACCGACAGCATCAGCTATATGATCGAGTCGCAGGACCGAGTCGATATCAGAAAGCCGCTCTTCTCGCTTCTCGCAGGTAAGGGCTGGCCGCTCATCGGGCTCGAGGGTATGGAGCTTAACCTAGAGGATATCTTTATGCGCCTTGTCGGTAAGGAAGGCAAGGAAAAGGATGGCAAAAAGGCAAGGAAGGGTGTGAAATAAATGTTTGCGATATATATGCGTGAGTTGAAATCGTATTTTCTCACACCTATCGGATATACCTTCTGCGGTATGTTCCTCGTCGTGTCGGGCTTTGTTTTCGCGCAGAGCACGCTTATGGCACAGAGCACGAGCAGCATCGGCGAGTACTTTAGATGGATGATGTGCATTTTCGCGATCCTGCTTCCGCTTCTCACCATGAAGCTGTTTTCCGAGGAAAGAAAATCGCGCACCGAGCAGATCCTGCTCACCAGCCCCGTTTCGATAACCGGCATCGTGTTCGGCAAATACCTTGCGGCGCTTACGGTTTTCGCGGCAACCTTCGTTGCGAACAGCTTTAACTTCGTGCTTCTTTTTAAGTACGGCACCCCGAACGCAAGCTCGATCCTTATGAATATCCTCGGCATCTTCCTGCTTGGCGCGGCGTTTCTCGCGATCGGGCTCCTGCTTTCCTCGATAACCGAAAACCAGCTCATCGCAGCTATCTCGGCAATGGTCGTAAACGCGGCTATGCTGCTCGTTTCGCTTATCGCGGGCAACGTCGAATCGACGTTCTGGAGAACCGTGCTCAAGTGGTTCTCGGTAATGGACAGATTCGTGCCGTTTACCAACCAGATGCTCGACGTTTCGGCAATTATTTACTATATCAGCCTTGCGGCTGTAGCATTGTTCCTCACGACCCGCGTTATCGAAAAACGCCGTTGGTCGTAAGAAAGGCGGTTGAACTGTTATGAACGAAGCAAATAAGAAGACCGCCGTCAAGGACAACAGACGCTATAAGTACGGCTCGCTTTCCATTGTGTTTACAGTCGTTTTCATCGCGTTTGTCCTTGTTCTCAACCTGTTTTTCTCGTCTCTTTCGCTTAAGGGCGATCTTACCGTCGACCTTACTCAGGAGGAGTTCACCCGCGTCGGCGATGAAACGAAGACGCTTCTTTCCGCGCTCGGAAAGGACCTCGATATCACCATCACCTTTATGATGGCGAGAGATAAGTTCGAAAAAGAAATTTCGGGCAACTCCAAAAACGGCATCAACCTTTTGACCGTCATCCGCGACCTTGCCGAAAACTACGCAAGGACCTTTGACGGAAGCGGCGAGCTCGGCACGGTCAGAGTTGAATATAAGGAGCTTGATACCGACCCGACGTTCGAGCAGAAGGTTCTCGAGGAGACTACCACGAAGCTCAGCGTATCGAGCGTTATCGTCGCGGGCAAGCACCACTACAGAGTGCTCGACTTTACCTCCTTCCTCACGATGAATGAGGAGGGCGCGCTCCACTCCTTCAACGGCGAATACCGACTCACCTCGGCTATACTTCAAAGCTCGATAACCGACGCTCAGGTGGTCACCTTCACCTACGGCAACGGCGAGGGCGATATAACCGAAGCGGGCGAGATCACCGCGGCAGACTCTGCGTACGGCATCAAGTCGCTTCTCGAGACTGCGGGCTTCGAGATCAAGACCGCAAACCTCGAGACCGACGATATCGACCCCAGAACCGAGATCCTCATCACCTATGACCCCGAGGTGGATCTTACCGTAACCGAGCTCAAGAAGATCAATACCTACCTTGACGCTCATAATTCCTATATCGTGTTCGTCGATGCGGCGACCCCCGAGCTCAAGAACCTTCAGGATACGCTCGCAGATAACTGGGGCATAAATTACAATACGAAATACAGGGTAACCGATAATACCCACTCGCTCGGCGGAGTGATAAGCAACGTCAACGCCAAGTATGCCGAAATCGCGGCAGAGACCAAGGCGAACAGCGCGGCTTACCAGATCTGTAAGACCGCAAGCGACGTTATGGGCGTTATCTCGACCTCGATGCCCGAAAGCGTTGAGCTTGTGCTCAGCGATAACCATAAGGGCGCGACCGTCGAGACCATCCTTACCTCTTACGATACCGCGAAGTCGGAAAATAACGGAACCGTCGGCAGCGAGGGCAAGGAAATGCCGCTTATGCTGCTCTCCACCACCTGGGACTATGCCGATAACGGCGTTACCGAGTATTCCTACGTGATGCTCGTCGGCAGTACCGAGTTTGCCGAGACTGTCGAGCTTAACACCGGCGCGTACGGTAATAAGCGTATGCTGCTTTCCGCGGCGAGAGTCTTCGGTGCAAACCGCGTCGCTCCCGATATCGACTCGGTCGAGTTCGTTTCGAGCGCGCTCACCATCGAAACCGGTACCGCAAGGACGCTTACCTGGCTCATCTGCACCATCCTCCCCGGTGCCGTGCTCATTATGGGTATAGTAATGTTCTTCAGAAGAAGACATCTGTAATAGGCTCACTTCACTTTCCGCGTGGGAAACCACGCGGAAACCTGATAATAAGGAAGATAACCAAATGAAGAAACAGATTATTGTAATAGTGTCGGTCGCGCTTGCCGCGGTGCTTTTGTTCACCGCGTATGCCGTTTTCTTCAAGGACGACGGCATCGAAGAGGTCGGCGACCCCTTCTACACGCTTTCCGACGACACCGTGTCGAGGCTCGGCGAGACCGATCATAAGGTCGAAATATTGCTTTCGGGCTATGACGGAGACGACGAGTACTGGGAGATGATCTACCGCTTCTCCGAGGCTATCGCGGATACAAACCGCAAATTTTCGGTCAAGACCGATGACGGCAGCGCTTCGGTCAAGGTCAGCGCCAACGGCGGAAGCAGAGAGATCGCCTTCGACGATTTCTTCAAAAAGCTTTACGACGGAACGGTTTATGCCTTCGACGGCGAATCGCTCATTCTCAACGCTATCTATTCGCTTTGCGGAATGGAGGAGCAGGAGATAGAGCTCCGTGCGCTTTCGGGCTACGATACCGACGGCGATTCGGTGACTGCTACCGGCGCACCCTTTATCTTCCCGTCGCTTTCGAGAAGCCAGATCGCGTTCCTCACCATCACCAACAGCCACGGCAGCTACTCGATCTATAAGGACGAGGGTGACTTTTACTTCGGCGATTCCCGCGCGGTCGGCTACGACGACGAAAAGTTTTCGCTGCTTACCACCAACTGCCGCTATGCCGTTGCATACGGTAAGATGGATATCCCCGAGGGGCAGAGCTGGGACAGCTACGGCCTCAACAGCGAAAAGCCCGCAACCGCAACCTATTCGCTTATGACCGACAGCGACTCCGAGGGCAACTATTTCCTCCATACCGTGCATATCGGTAACCTTTCCTCGACGGGCAACTACTATTTCGCAAGATATATCGGCGGTAAGTTTGCACCGTCGGGCTCGGATTCCGAGGGCGATAAGCTGCTCCATAACCTCAGCAAGGACTTTATCTATTTTATTCCCGTCGATTCGGTCGACGGATCGATCGCGCTCCCGCAGACCGATATTATGCAGCCGACGCTTGTCAATGCAATATCGAACAACGAGCAGCTCATCACGATCGACAATATCAGAGTAGACCTCTTCGGCGACGGCGTCAGCGCGGTTGCCAAGCGTATGAGCGACTTCAACGCCGCTTCTAACCTTGCGGCTGTCGATACCAGCTCGCTTACCAAGGTCATCTCGGATAAGAAATCCGCAAGCGATTACAGCGCATATTCGGGCGGCTGGATGAAGCATATCGACGTCTTCGGCGCCTTCACAAGTTCGGACGGCAAGGACACCTATATTGAGGCGGCTCTTGCAAGAGCATCGAAGAGCGGCGAGTATACTGTAAGCTTCGGCCTGCTTCGCGATGAGGCAAACGGCGCGTATCTTCCCGCAAAAATGACGCTCACCAAGTCTTACGACGGCGTCAACTGGCACCCCATCGAGGGCGGCGAGATCTCGCTTTCGCACTCCGACGGCAGGGTACAGAAGTATGAGCTGACCTTCAGCGACGAAAGCGTCGTGAAGTATGTTCGCTTCGGCTTCGACGTGCCTCAGAAGGCAAAGACCTACGTTGTATTCGATGAAATTCGTATCTTCACCGACGGTGAGGACGCACAGCCCGCAAGTGCCATCGGCGGCACCTGGAAGCTGACCGCTCCCAACGAATATATCGCATCGGGAATGAACTACAACTTCCTCGATATGGTCAACTTCAATAACTTCGTTCAGATAATGGCTTCTCTCGAGGGCGAGCGCGTTGTAGCCTGCGGCTTTACCAACCACGGCGACGCAAGCAGCATCGATAAGGAGATCCTTGCGAAGTACGGGCTCGATAATCCCGACAAGCATTTCTCGTTCACCTATTCGGGCGTAGTGACCGATATTTACGCGTCGAAGAAGAACGAAAACGGCAAGTATTATCTCTATTCCACCTTCTCCGGTCAGCTTAACGGCAAGGATATCAACGCGAGCACCGACGTCATCGTCGAGGTGTCGGCGGAAACGGCACCCTTCCTCGATTGGGGTATGGTCGATTATCTCGATCACTCGCTCTTCTCGATCTATATCGTGGATATCGAGCAGATGGATATCACGGTGGACGGTAAGGATAAGTACGAATTCAAGCTTACCCTCAACTCCGAGGGCGATGTCGGCGACGTACAGTACAACGGAAAGAGCTACGACGTTACCAGCTTCAAGTATTTCTATCAGTCGATCCTCAGCATCAGCATGAAGGACGAATACGTTCCCGAGGACGGCGAGACGGCGGAGGAATACTTCAGGATCAAGATCCATACCGAAACCAACTCTCCCGAAATCGTCTTCTACCGTGTTTCGGCATCTCGCTGCTACTTCACGGTCGACGGACAGGGCAGCTACTTCGCGCTGTTCACCGACGTTGACACGGCAAGAGATAAGCTGTTCGCGTATCTTAACGGCGAAACCATTACGAGATGAAGATAAAAGCATTTGTGCTCCTGCTCTGCCTCAGCCTGCTTCTTTGCTCCTGCGGCGGAAACGGAAGGATTGATAAAGAGGCGGTCGCCTCGCTCTCCGATGCGATAGAGGCGACCAATTCCGAGACCCGCGTGTCGGGTAAATATATGCTCGAGATCAGCTTCGGCGACAGCGTGACGCTTTATTACGCGTCGGGCGACGCCGCGTGGGATCTCACCGAGGAGACGGCGCACGCGATATTTACCCAGACCTATCTCGGAAGCACCGGCGAGGCGGCGAACTATTATTCCGACGGCGTCGTGCTGTCGGTCGCCGAATCGGGAAGCGTCGAGGTCGAGCGTGAGCCCGACGAGCTGTTTTCGATGTTCCCCTACGCGAAGGCGTTTTCTCTGCCCGACGATATTTCCGAGCTTTCGGTCTCGCAAAGCACGCTCGGCAAGACCTATACGGTAAAGAGAAGCGACGCCGCGGATATCTGCTCGAAGGTCATCGGCGGAGATATCTTCACGATAGTCGACGTGCTGAAGAAGCCGCAGGCGGATAAGACGCAGTACAGCGACGCGACCTGCGTCTACACCGTGAACGACGGCAGACTCACTGCCTACCGATACGAGTTTGACGTAAAGCTTTTCGATACCCCTGCGTATATTCCCGGCTACAGCGTTCCCGAGGACGAATACACGCTTGAGCTTCACGTTGTCGCAAGAATGAGCTATAACGGCTTCGGCTCCGACGTGACTGTCAAGGAATATGAGGCGGAATCGGACGAAAGTTCACAAATTTCCTCTTGACAAATAACGCTTAAGGGTATATATTGTAGTCAAGCAAGAGCTCTGCTTAATTAAAAAACAAATATTTTACGGGGTGCTGTGTATATCACGGCTGAGAATATACCCGAGGAACCTGATGCGGATAATGCCGCCGTAGGGAGTGCGCAAACGCGCAAGCTTTAAGGTATTTTCATTGTCCCAAAATTTACAAGTTTTGGGACTTTGGTATTTTAGGTGTTTTTCGTTCGGTTCCGGAAAGGATAATTTATCGATGAAAAACACAAACAAAAGTATTTATGCGCTGACCGAGGCGGCGATAATGATCGCACTTGCCGCGGTGTTCAGCCTTCTTCGTTTTCCTCCGTTCCGGATCGATCTTTGGGCAAACGGAGGAAGCATCGACTTCGTTATGGTGCCTATTATCATCCTCGGCTGGCGTCGGGGCTATAAATGGGCTATTCCCGCGGGACTCGCGCTCGGACTTATCGAGTGCCTTATCGGCGGCGGCATCGGCTGGGGTCTTCCCTCGGTGCTTCTCGACTACGTGCTTGCCTATGGGGCAGTAGGCGTTTCGGGCTTTTTCAGGAATAAGAACTGGGGGCTTGCCGCAGGCGCGGTTGCCGCATCGGTTGCAAGATTCCTTATCCACTTCATCTCGGGCGTAACGATCTATAAGCTCGCCATGGGCGACAGCGTCGAGCTGTTCGGCTTAAGCTTCGGCGGCGAGACCGCATACCTTTATTCCTTGGTATATAACGGCAGTTATATGCTCGGCAATATGATCATCGCGCTGGTGATAGTGCTGTTGTTGACAAAGCCTCTGCAAAAGCTGTCGGAAAAATAAAATCTTTTTGAGGTGAATTTCCTTGTACGGCTATCTTTCGTATCTTCTCTTTATGCTTCCCGCCCTTTTGCTGGGCTTGTGGGCACAGCATCTGGTAAAATCGAGATTCAATAAATTCTCGAAGATCGCGTCCTCGCGCGGAATGACGGGTGCCGACGCCGCAAAGGCGGTGCTCATCGCAGGCGGCGTTACCAACGTTTCGGTCGGTAGAGTCGCAGGCGAGCTGACCGACCATTTCGACCCGAAGACGAACTCGATCTCGCTTTCCGACTCGGTTCACGATAACCGCAGTATCGCGGCTATCGGCGTTGCCGCTCACGAGGCGGGACACGCGCTTCAGTACGCTTACGGCTATGCGCCCATCAGATTCAGAATGGCGCTTGTACCGGTCTGCCGAATCGGCTCGATGCTCGGCCCGATCCTTATCGTGGTCGGCTGTATGCTCACCTACGGCGCATCGGTCGTCGGTGCCGATCTCGGCTTGATAATCTACGCCGTCGGACTCGCGCTCTTCTCTGCAGTCGCGCTCTTCCAGCTTGCGACTCTGCCTGTTGAGCTTGATGCGTCCAACCGCGCCATCATCGCGCTTGAGCGTGGAAATATGCTTACCGGTGAAGAGCTCGGCGGTGCGAAAAAGGTGCTCAATGCCGCCGCAATGACCTACGTAGCCGCACTCGTCACCTCGATCATGCAGATACTTTACTACGTATCCCGCTTCAGACCGAGAGACTGACGATAAGGAAATTTTCAAGCAATACGAAAAGATCATCGCATTCTTGCGGCTTTCGACAGACAAATAACACAAATTGTTGGGCGGTCTTGGCGGCTGCCCATACAATATGTAGGGAACGATAAAAATTCGAGAAAAATGTTCAAAAACACTTGATTTTTCTATATTTTCGTGATATAATTGGTCGTTAAATTACGGGCGGTCCTCTGCGGCTGCGCACGAACGCCTAAGAAAAAATGGAGGTAAAAGCTTTGGATATTTTGAAAGCATTTACAAACGAGCAGCTTAAAACCGAAATCCCCGAATTCGAGGTTGGTGATACCGTTAAGGTAGCACAGAGAATCGTCGAGGGAACAAGAGTCAGAACTCAGATCTTTGAAGGCACCGTTATCGCAAGAAGAAACGGCGGCATCTCCGAAACCTTCACTGTAAGAAGAGTTTCCTACGGTGTAGGCACCGAAAAGACCTTCCCCATTCACTCTCCGAACGTACAGTCCGTTGAGGTTGTTCGCCGCGGTAAGGTTCGCCGTGCGAAGCTTTACTACCTGCGCGACAGAGTTGGTAAGAACGCTAAGGTCAAGGAAAAAATCTAAATCGGCTCTTTGGTGTCTGCGTTTTTCTTCGCAGACACCTTTTTCTTGTAGGATCCCCCAAGAGGCAGTAGCTTCGCGGGGCGGTCTGCAGGAGAAATTCACTTTGATTTTGGATCCCTATTTTGCATTCGGTTCTCATTTTGTTCATCGCCCATTCAAGGGATAGGAGTAGAATATGACCGAATAAGACAAAGAGGACAGTATTATGGTTGAATTCGAAAACGAAAACGAAAATACCTCCGAGGAATCTGCGCCTGTGCAGGACGAGGTGCGCGATACCCCCTGCGACGAGAGTGTGACGAACGACGCAACCGAATCGGGCGAGCCCCGCTTTACCGCGTCTACCGTGCTTGTCGGAAGCGAGGGCAGCGATGCGGTGATGAACGGTGAAGCTGTAGTTGCGGTTGCACCGAAGCGTACGGCGCTTTCCGTCTTTTACGACTACGTCGAAACCTTCTGCTACGCGCTTGCGCTGATGATGGTATTGTTCCTGTTCGTGTTCAGATACGTGTCGGTCGACGGCGATTCGATGCTCGGCACCCTGCACAACAAGGATAAGCTTATAATTTCGAACCTGTTCTACACCCCCAAGACCGGCGACATCGTCGTTATCAACCCCGAAAGCCACGGAAGCAGCGAGGAGCCGATAATCAAGCGCGTTATTGCCGTTGAGGGGCAGACGGTAAGGATCGATTACGAAAACTGGGCGGTCTACGTCGACGGCGTCAAGCTTGACGAGCCGTATATCGAGGCGATGAAGACCAATTCGTCGATGAATCGCGGGTCGCTCGGTGCAAAATATGAAACAGAGGTCGTCGTGGGCGAGGGCAAGGTCTTCGTTATGGGCGACAACCGCAACAATTCCAAGGACAGCCGCGACAGAGCCTACGGCGAAATGGGGATAAACCGAATACTCGGCAGGGTGATAATACGCCTGACCCCGAACTTCGGAACAGTTGATTAATGCGAGGATATAAAAATGGCTGAAATAGTCTGGTACCCCGGGCATATGGCTAAGGCGAAGCGCCTTATAAAGGAAACGCTTCCGAATATCGATATGGTCATCGAGCTGCTCGACGCACGTGCGCCGATCTCGAGCGCGAACCCCGATTTCAAAAGCCTTTTCGGGGGCAAGCCGACCCTCACTCTGCTGACCAAATGCACGCTGGCAGACCCCGTCGAGACCAAAAAATTCGAAAATGCGCTCCGCTCGGAGGGCAGAGAGGTCATTGCCATCGACTGCAAGACGGGTCAGGGCATAAAAAGCATACAAAACGGCATCCGCACGCTTATGCGCGAAAAGCTTGAGCGCGACGCCGCACGCGGCATAAAGCGACCCATCCGTGCGATGGTCGCGGGCATAACCAACGTCGGAAAATCGACGCTCATCAACACGATAAGCGGTACGAAGAAGGCTGTCGCTCAGGACCGCCCCGGCGTTACCCGCCACAATTCGCGCATCTCGGTCCCCTCGCTGGGGCTGGAGCTTACCGATACCCCCGGCATCCTTTGGCATAAGTTCGATTCCGAGCTTGTCGGCGTCAAGCTTGCCTGCCTCGGCTCGATAAGGGACGAGATTCTCGACACGCTCGATCTTTCCTGCCGACTCATCGGGCTTATCCGCGAAAGCTACGGCGACTGTCTCGTAAGCAGATTCGGTATCGAGCTCGACGAAAACGACAGCGACTACGATATTTTCAATAAAATAGGCAGAAAACGCGGATTTCTCCGCGCAGGCGGCGTTATCGACGAGGATCGCGCGGCAAGCGTTATACTCGATGAATTCCGCGCCGGCAAAATCGGCAGAATAACGCTGGATAGGGTGTGAAAAAATGGCACTCGAATGGGAATATGAAATTTCCTTCAGAATAAACGGCGAAAGGATCGTTTGCGGCTGTGACGAGGCGGGAAGAGGTCCGCTCGCGGGTCCCGTGGTCGCGGCGGCGGTCATTCTGCCCGACGGGCTTTACATCGAAGGGCTCGACGACTCGAAGAAGCTGAGCGAAAAAAAGCGTGAAAAACTTTACGACGTTATCCGCGAAAGCTGTGTCGACTGCGCCGTAGGTCACGCAAGCGTATACGAAATAGAAAAATACAACATCCTCAACGCCTCGATGCTCGCGATGAACCGCGCGGTCAGCAAGCTTCGCGTGCGTCCCGAATGCGTGCTTGCCGACGGTAACGTTACGCGCGGGTTCGACGTGCGCGCCGTGCCCGTCATCAAGGGCGATGCACTCTGTCCGTCGATAGCGGCGGCAAGCGTGCTTGCGAAGGTCACGAGGGACAGACTGCTCGACGAGATAGAGCTTTTGTATCCCGGCTACGGGCTGGGAAAGCACAAGGGCTACGGCACAAAGGCACACCGCGAGGCGTTGCTTGCGATGGGTGCAACCCCGACCCACCGTCCGAGCTTTCTCAAAAAAATACTCGGTGGCGAAAAATGAAGTACACCACCAAGCAGATAGGCGCATACGGCGAAAACGTCGCTGAGGAATACCTAAAAAAGCGCGGCTGGAGAATACTTTCGCGCAATTATCGCGTCAACGGCGGCGAGCTCGATATAGTCGGCTTTCGGTTCGGCGTTTTGGTATTTTTCGAGGTCAAGACCCGCACGGGCGACGCCTACGGGCTACCGTCGGAGTCGGTTGACGGGCGTAAGCTGTCGAGAATCCAAAAGGCGTCGCGTCACTTTCTGAACAGCTTCGCATACGACGGAAGAATACGCGTTTTTTACCCGCTCGGGATAGAAAAGCGCAGACATGTTTTCAAAAAACGCGTCGACGTTATCGAGGTGTATCTCGATAAAACCGACGGAGCCACGCGAATAAATCATATCAAGGACTGGGAAAACAAGCTATGAATTACATCAGCACCCGTACCCCCGATGCAGAAAAAAGATCTGCGGCATACGTAATAAAGACGGGACTCGCTCCCGACGGCGGACTCTTTGTCCCCGAAAGCATTCCGACCCTTTCCAAGGAAGACGTCGAATCGCTTATCGGTATGGATTACGTCTCCCGCGCGACCTATATACTCTCGCTTTTCCTTACCGACTATACAAAGGAAGAGCTTAAGGCGGCAGCCGAGGCTGCTTACAGCGTCGAAAAGTTCGGCGGTCCCGCTGCTCCCATCGCTCGTGTCGGTGACGACTATTTCCTCGAGCTCTGGCACGGCCCCACGAGCGCGTTCAAGGACATGGCGCTTCAGATAATGCCGCGCCTGCTTTCTCTCTCGCTCGGCAAGACCGGCGAAACCAAGGACGCCTACATCCTCGTTGCGACCAGCGGCGACACCGGCAAGGCGGCTCTCGAGGGCTATTGCGACGTCGACAGGGTGCGCATTCAGGTCTTCTATCCCGTCAACGGCGTTTCCAACATCCAGAAAAAGCAAATGGCGTCGCAGAAGGGCAATAACGTCAACGTCGTTTCGATCAACGGTAACTTTGACGACGCACAAAGCGGCGTAAAGGCGATATTTGCCGACGAAAACGCAAGAAGCGCGCTTGCAGAGAAGGGCTATTTCTTCTCGAGCGCCAACTCGATAAACTGGGGCAGACTCGCTCCGCAGATCGTTTACTATATCTCCGCATACTGCGACCTCGTCGCAGAGGACGAGCTTAAGTACGGCGAGCTTTTGGACGTGACCGTTCCCACCGGTAACTTCGGCAACATCCTCGCCGCATATATCGCAAAGAAGATGGGACTTCCTCTCGGTAAGCTCGTCTGCGCGTCCAACAAAAACGACATCCTTACCGATTTTATAAACAACGGCGTCTACGACAAGCGCCGCGAGTTCTTCACCACCGTGTCCCCCTCGATGGACATTCTCATTTCGAGCAACCTCGAGCGACTCCTCTGGTTCGTGCTCGGCGCCGACAAGACGAGAGAATGCATGGAAAGCCTCAACCGCGAGGGCATCTACACCCTCGATAACGACGCGATGGAGATCATCCGCGCCGACTTTGCGGGCTATTCCTGCTCCGAGGAGGAGACCAAGAAGATTATCTCCGACATTTTCGAGGAGTACGGCTATCTCTGCGACACTCACACCGCAGTTGCGGCTAACGCTGCAAAGCAGTACAAGTCGGCTCAGGGCAATAAGATGCTCGTCGTGTCCACCGCGTCTCCCTACAAGTTCGCTCCTGCCGTGCTTTCGTCGCTCGGCGAAGAGGTTCCTGCGGACGATTTCGACGCGCTCGACAAGCTTTTTGCCGTCACCAAGTGTGCGATTCCCGCTAATCTTGCGTCGCTCCGTGATGCCGAGGTCAGATTCACCAAGACTGTCGACCCGAGCGATATGATAGGCTCGCTTTAAAAAAGGCTTCCCGAAGGAAGCCCCGATTCAACCGAAATTCTTCGGCTTAAAGGTCGCGCATACCGTCTGTGAGCAGTTCTGTGCCGTCGACGGACCGACCGAGATCTGCGGTGCGGTGCAGTAATGCGTGCCGTCGTGGTAGGCGCAGTGGAAAACGCTGCAGCTTATGCCGCGGATGTGCTTGGGGACCTGGTTGAATGAAATGTCGTTCATAAAAATTACTCCTTTTTCAGAAATCTGCTGTTAGTATTCGCAAAAGCGCAAAAATTATAGGAGAAAAAATGGCTGTTTTTACGATTGCAGACCTGCACCTTTCTCACACAACGAATAAGCCGATGGATATTTTCGGCGCGCGCTGGGAAAACCATACCGAGCGCCTGCGCGAGAATTGGCAAGCCCTCGTCTCACCCGACGACACCGTGATAATCGCGGGCGATATTTCGTGGGGTATGCGCTCCGACGACGCGCTCGAGGACCTGCGCTTTATCGAATCGCTCAACGGTAAAAAGATAATCGCCAAGGGCAACCACGATTATTGGTGGCAGACGATGAAAAAGATGTATGAAATGCGCGAGAATATAGGCGCATACAGCATCGATTTTCTCTTCAACAACGCCTATGTTGCCGAGGACTATATAATCTGCGGTACCCGCGGCTGGTTCCCCGAGTTGAACTACGGCCCCGATGACGAAAAGATCGTCAACCGTGAGGCAGAGCGGCTCCGTACCTCGATCCTTGCAGGCTTGAAGCTTAAGGAACTGCATCCCGAAAAGGAAATGCTCGTCTTTCTGCACTATCCCCCTGCGTACGGGAGCGTGAAATGTGAGCGTATCTGCGAGGTCATCCACGAATACGGCATCAAGCGCGTCTTTTACGGACACCTGCACGGCGCACAGAAGTCGCGGCTCATCCATCAGATCGCGGGCGCACAGCTCAAGCTTGTCGCCGCCGACTGGGTCGATTTCACTCCGGTCAGAATTTGATAAGCTTGTGTTTTACGAGAGAAACCCTTTTTCAATCATCGATAAATCCAAGAAATTTTCGGGATCCCATAGGCGTTTCTCTCTGGCTCTTTTCCTAAAAAATTTTCAAACAAAAAGGACGTACTGCACGTCCTTTTTTATTAGTCGTATTTTCCGCTGTTCTTTGACTTAAGATGCTCGATCAGGTTATGGATTGCCAAAATATCGTTTTCGGACAGGCCCGAAACAGAAAGCGTTGCCGTGGAGTCGACTCCAAGCAGAAAGTCGGTAGAGACCCCGAAAATTGTTGCTAACGCGACGATATACTGGGTTGACGGCACCGAGATGCCCATCTCCCACGCATTTACTCCGGACCGCGTTATTCCAAGTCTTTTGGCTAACGCTGTTTGCGTCATCTTTTGCTGTTCGCGCAGAATTTTGATTTTGTCGGCTATCATTGTATCACCTCACGATACAATAATATTATAATCAAAAAGATATTGCATTATCAAAAAGATATACACACTTGACAGACAGACAAAAATATGCTATTCTCTACTATTGTAGAAGCGCTGCCCTGTAATGGTTTTGGGCTCATCAAACAACAAAAGGAAGTGTACTAAATGAAAAAACTCACAACGCTGATGCTTGTAGTCGCAATGCTGCTTTCAATGCTTGCGTTGCCCGTGTCTGCATCGGCACCCTCTTCGATTAACGTTAACGTTGATATCGAATATGCCGAATCGGCTCCGTCGGTAAACGGCAAAATCGCAAGCGGTGAATACGGACAAAAAATCCACAGATATTCCTCGGTAAAATCGCAGTTCAATACCGATCATGACGATTACAAGGACTGGGACGTTGATTTTTATATGACGTGGGACGAAAGCTATCTTTATATGGCTTGGGACGTGATGACCGACGTCGTCGGCTTTATGCCGGAGCAGGATTTTTCATACGACGGTGCTTGGGGTGATGACGATTACGGTTTTATGTGGATGTATTCCGCGGTTCAGTTTAGGATCGTTCGCGGAGTACCCAAATACGGACAAACGAATTATCAGACATCGACTTATTCGGGCGATTATCTTGATGTCGGATTTGCCTCGACAAGCAATAATAACGATATAATTAGTGTATGGTGTACACCGCTCGGTATTGATTACGCCGGCATTAATGCAAAAAATTGGTCCTTTGCGGTAAACAGAAACAATTCGACCGGCAAGACCACCTATGAGGTTGCAGTGCCCTGGAGCGCGATAGGTGTTGTGCCTGCCGACGGTAATATAATCGGCGTTACATATGCGGTCGGCGCGCAGGAGGACTACAACAACAAACGCGGTATGCTTGACTGGCAGGGCGGCGTGTTAAACCCTCCCTGTGCAGATAAAGCGGCTGTTGTTACTCTTAACAAGGCAAAAGCCGAGCTTCCGGAAGGCGTATATCCTTCGGATGCATCGGGCAAAATGCAGTTCCCTATTTATCAACACAACGAAGGGCTCGTTGCAGAGTCGACGCTGCTTGTAACAAATATTTCCTCTGCCGAGAATTACAACCTGAATTGGGCGTACGTAATGGTGTTGAGCCATATAAGCGGAAACAGCTATTCGCTCGTTCATGCATATCAGAATACCGGCAACGAGGAGGTCGACTACGATCTTGAAGACGGTATGATCATCCTTGCGTTGCACACCCATGAAGACGGCGGAGGCGGGGAGCAGGCGATGCAGAATGCAAAATCGCTTTCGGTCGGCACAACCATGAAGCTCTTCGGTTTTCAAAACGGAAAGCAGATCTATTCGAATCCGATGATGTACGTTGTGAGTACGCCCTCTTCGGAGATTCCCGACGATCCCGAGAATTCCGAGAAACCCGACGATCCCGAAGTTCCCATCGTTCCCGATGAACCCGAAACGTCCGATGAGCCTGATGAAGGCGACGATAACAGCTCTGCCGACGAGTCGTTCGGCGAGTCTTCGTCTGATGAAGAGAGCGAAATGGTCGGTAACGTGAGCGATGACATATCCGACGCATCGTCCGACAGAAACGACGAAAAAGATTCTGTTCGCGGCGATGACGAAGAAGAGGATCTTGACGCCGCTATGAAAAAGATTATAATTATCGGCGTAATAGTAATGATCGTTCTTGCGGTTTTGTTCTTTATCTTTGCACTTATAATCCTTGCAAGAAAGAAGAAAAAGGAAGAAACAGAAACCGTAGAAGTTAAAATAGAGATCGAAGAAAAAGATACCGACGAAGAATAAACAATAAAAATGCCTCCGAGCAAATGAACCGAACCGTTAAAAACGGACAATGAAAAAAACACCCTCCTATGGTATAATTAGAAAAACCATAGGAGGGAATTTTTATGCCAAGAGACTACCGACACATAGGGCAGTACGAAAAAGAAATACTGTTACTTAAAGAA
>JAFXDO010000056.1 GCA_017563195.1 Clostridia bacterium
GTCGAGGGAAGCGCGATGACAACGTCGCCCGCAGCCATACGCTTATTATCGATGATCTTCTTTTTGTCGACTACACCGACGGTGAAGCCCGCAAGGTCGTATTCGTCAAGAGGCATCATACCGGGGTGCTCTGCGGTTTCGCCGCCGATGAGTGCGGCGCCCGACTGAACGCATCCCTCCGCAACGCCTGCAACCAGCTCGGCTATCTTTTCGGGATAGTTCTTGCCGCAAGCGATATAGTCAAGGAAGAAAAGGGGCTTTGCACCTACGCAGACAACGTCGTTTACGCACATTGCGACGCAGTCGATACCGATGGTGTCGTGCTTGTCCATAAGAATGGCGAGCTTGAGCTTTGTGCCCACACCGTCGGTACCCGAAACGAGAACCGGCTCCTCCATTCCGGCGATATTCAAGCCGAAGCAACCGCCGAAGCCGCCGACATCGTCGAGGCAGCCTTCATTACGGGTGCGTGCGATATGCTTCTTCATAAGCTCGACAGCCTTATATCCCGCAGTGATATCTACACCTGCCGCTGCGTAGCTTTCAGATCTGGATTCATTGTGCATGATAATTATTCCTTTCCGCTCCAGCAATAGGTGCAGAGCTTGCATCTGTCGATGCCGATTGCTTTTATAATACCTTCAAGCGATTGGAATTCAAGAGACGCAAATCCCATACTTTCACATATCGCCTTTCTGAACTTTTGACCGCGTTCGGTGGAGGAATCGGTATATTCATCGATATGATCAAATCCCGCTTCTCCCTCAAGTTCCATAATGATACGCCTGCCAAGCAGCTCCATGTCATTTTTGTTGCGCGAGAAATTCAAATACTTACAGCCGTACATAATAGGCGGGCAGGCAGAGCGCATATGGACCGCCTTTGCCCCGTTTTCATAAAGGAAATCGACAGTTTCCTTGAGTTGCGTTCCGCGCACGATGGAATCATCCACAAAAAGAAGATTCTTATCCGTAATCAGTTCATGAACCGGGATCTGCTTCATCTTAGCTACCTTTCGACGCTCATTCTGACGCGCAGACATAAAGCTTCGGGGCCAAGTGGGAGTATATTTGATAAAAGGACGTGCAAACGGTATCTTGCTTTTGTTGGCATATCCTATCGCGTGGGGGGTACCCGAGTCGGGAACGCCGCCTACGTAGTCGATATCGTCGTAAAGACCCGTCTTCATATCCGCCTCAGCCATAATTTCGCCGTTACGGTAACGCATAACCTCAACGTTGACGCCCTCGTAGTCCGAGGTGGAATAACCGTAATAGGACCAAAGGAACGCGCAGACGCGCATTTCGGTCCCTGCCTCGGCAAGCTGAGTGATGCCGTCCGCTGTAATTTCAACTATTTCGCCGGGGCCAAGCTCCTTTTCGTCGGAATACCCGAGCTTCTTATATGCAAACGACTCAAACGCAACGCTGTAACCATGCTCCGACCTGCCGATATGCACGGGAGTTCTGCCGAGCTTATCGCGTGCGGCAATGATCCGACCGTTTTCGCGAAGTATAAGTATCGAGGCAGAGCCCTCGATCGAATCCTGTGCAAATTTTATACCCTCGACAAAGTTACTCTTACGGTTGATAAGCGCGGCGAGAAGCTCGGTCGTATTGACGCTGCCGCCCGTCATGGCATCGAAATGATCGTAGCCGTAATCGAGGCAAAGCTCGACGAGCTTATCGGCGTTATTGATCGCGCCGACGTAGCAAAGCGCATAGGTGCCGAGGTGCGAGCGAATAAGCAGAGGCTGAGGGTCGGAGTCGCTTATACATCCGATCGCCGAAGTGCCCTGCATATCCTCGAGGATATGATCGAACTTGGTTCTGAAGGGTGAGTTTTCTATGTTGTGAATAACGCGCTGAAGTCCGATTTCTTTATCGTATGCCGCCAAGCCGCCGCGGCGGGTGCCGAGATGCGAATGATAGTCGGTTCCGAAAAATACGTCAGAGAGCGCGTCCTGCTTTGAAACGACGCCAAAAAATCCGCCCATGGGAAAAACCTTGCTTTCTTAGATATTGTTTGCCTGCTTTATGCGAAGAAAAGTTCGGAGAGAGTCATGGGATCGATATATTCGCCATCCTTGTAAACACGCATATTGCCCGAAGCGATTTCGTCAATAAGCATTACCGAGCCGTCGGCATCGTAGCCGAATTCAAACTTGATATCGTAAAGCACGAGTCCCTTTTCCTTAAGGTCATCGGCAACGATCTGAGTGATCTGCTGAGTCATAGCCTTAATGTCGTCATACTGCTCTGCAGTCATAACGCCGAGATCGACAAGGCCGTCCTTGGTAACGAGGGGATCGCCCTTTTCGTCGTTCTTGAAGGTGGTTTCGACGTATGCGGGAAGATCCTGACCGAGCTCGCAATAATCGCTGTAGCGGCGGTAGAAGGAGCCGACAGCCTTATGGCGGCAGATGACCTCGAGGCCCTTACCGAACACCTTTGCGGGGAGAACCTCCATGGTGGTGTTTGCAAGGTCTGCGCTGACGTAGTGGGTCTTGATACCCGCAGCGTTTACCTTTTCAAAGAAATAAATGGACATACGGAGGTTAACGTCACCGACGCCATCGATGGTGAGACCGACAGAGTTTTCGCCGGGATCGAACACGCCGTCCTTGCCGGTGCAGTCATCCTTGAATTTGAGAAGATAGTTTCCGTTGTCGAGTGCAAATACGTCCTTGGTTTTTCCGGTGTAAACGAGTTTCATAGCTTTTTCTCCTATTATTTAAAATATGTTAAAAAACAAATCAAAGCTTGGAAAGGATATCGGCGTCCTTTTGAAGGACAGCAGCCGCGTCTGATGCGCGCTTTGCATCGAGTCGTTCGGCAAGAGCTTTATCCTCGACCGCGAGTATCTGTGCCGCAAGCAACGCCGCGTTTGCGCCGCCGTTTACCGCAACGGTCGCCACGGGAATGCCGGTGGGCATTTGAACGGTTGCCAAAAGCGCGTCCATCCCGTCGAAAACCGGTCCCTTACAGGGGATTCCGATTACGGGAAGCGTGGTGTTTGCCGCAACGGCACCTGCAAGGTGAGCCGCCATACCTGCCGCGGCGATAATTACGCCGAAGCCGTTTTTACGTGCGTTAGCCGAAAAGTCGCGTGCCTGCTCGGGAGTGCGGTGTGCCGAATACACGTGAACCTCGAAGGGGATCTCGAGAAGATTCAGCATATCGGTCGCTTTTTTGATGATAGGCAGATCGCTGTCGCTGCCCATTACGATTCCAACTTTTTTCATAATTACTCCTGATTGAAAATAAAAAAGGGCGCACTTACTAAAGAGCAAATGCGCCCAGACGGTCGGCTGATAAATCCTCGGGCAAGCACGCCCGAAGCCTCCTGCGGGAAGCAGGAAAGTTCTTTGTTCCCCTGTGGTTGTCCACAATAATCCGTCAGTCGCAAAGAACCGTATTTCTTACGTCGATTATTATATCATACCGACATTTTGGTGTCAAGGTACATCGTCACAAAAATATGGTTTTTTTAGTCGATTAGTGCAACAAAAGCACTAATTGATTTCGACTGCCGAATCGCAGAATGCGCAGCGCAAGCCCTCGTCGGTTTCTACCGCCTGAGGGATCAGGCCGCGTTCGCTTTTACATATGCATCTGCTGTTTTTGCAGATATTCGACGAAAGCATACGGGTAGGCCTCTTTGCCGAAGCGGGGTTCGCCTCAGCCTCGGTAACAAGCTTGAGGATAAGAGCCTTACGCATATTTTTGCCGTTGAACACCTGCTTGAAGTAGCAGGCTCTCGGGTCGGCGTCAACGTCAACGGTGATTTCGTCGACACGGGGCAGCGGATGCAGGATTATCATATCGGATTTCGCGTTTTCGAGCTTTGCGGGATCGAGGATATAGAAGTCCTTGAGACGGAAGTATTCATCGGGATCGTCGAATCTTTCGCCCTGAACGCGGGTCATATAAAGCACGTCAAGCTCGGGGATGGCCTCGTCGAGCGAGGTGGTTTCGTAGTAAGGCATACCGTGCTTTTCGATAACGTCGCGCTTGATATAATCGGGAAGCGCAAGCTCATCGGGAGAGATGAGCACGATCTTCACGCCGGTGTAGCGCGAAAGCGCGTGAATGAGCGAGTGAACCGGTCTTCCGTACTTCAGGTCACCGCAAAATCCGACGGTAAGGTTATGAAATCTTCCCTTTTCGCGGTATATCGTCAAAAGGTCGGCAAGCGTTTGAGTGGGATGAGCGTGTCCGCCGTCGCCTGCGTTGATGACGGGGATGCTCGCCGCGAGAGACGCGACGTAGGGTGCGCCCTCAAGAGGATGACGCATTGCAATTATATCGGCGTAGCAGCTTACGACACGCGCGGTGTCGGAAACGGTTTCGCCCTTGGAAGCAGAGGAATTCTTCGCATCGGAAAAGCCGAGTGCGCTTCCGCCGAGCTCCATCATAGCAGCCTCAAAGCTGAGTCTGGTACGGGTGGAGGGCTCGAAAAACAGCGTTGCGATCTTTTTTCCCTTGAGGCATTCGGAATACTTCTTCGGGTTTTCGATCATATCGCAGGCTGTACGTATAAGCTCGTCGATCTCTTCAACAGAGAGGTCGAGAATATCAATTACGCTTCTCATGCTTTTGCTCCGTTAACGGCAAGATAGTTCTTGATTCTTTCGACGTTTTCCTTATTGGATTCGTCCTCTTCGAGATATTCGATGATATCGTAAACGTCAACGACCGAGTATACGGGGAATCCGAATTCCTCGCCTACCTCTGCCATTGCGGACTTATCGGTCTTACCCTTTTCCTTACGGTCGACCATTACGAAGGTAGCGGCAACACGTGCGCCCTCGATACCCGAAAGTATAGCCATACTTTCGCGGATAGCGGTGCCTGCGGTGATAACGTCCTCTACAATGACGATCTCCTCGCCCGCCTTGGGAACGTAACCGACGAAAACGCCGCCCTCGCCGTGGTCCTTAGCCTCCTTACGGTTAAAGAAGAAGGGTACGTCGAGTCCGTTCTTGGCAAGCGCGACAGCAGCGGAAACAGCGATCGAGATGCCCTTATATGCGGGACCGTAAAGTACGGTTTTCTTGTTGCCGATCTTTTCAAAGTACGCCTTTGCGTAGAATTCGCCGAGCTTCTGAATCTGCTCGCCGGTCTTTATTTCGCCTGCGTTAATGAAGTAAGGTATCTTTCTGCCGCTCTTTGCGGTGAAGTCGCCGAACTTAAGCACGCCCGCGGACTGAAGAAACTGTATAAATTCTCTCTTATAGCCTTCCATTTTTTACCTCCGATTAGTCAACGAATTCTCTTACGCAGCGCTCGTATGCGGCGACGGGATCCTCAGCCGCGGTGATGGGTCTGCCGACAACGATATAGTCGGAGCCGATAAGCTTAGCCTGCGCGGGAGTCATAACACGCTTTTGGTCGCCGATATCGCCGTCTGCGAAGCGGACGCCGGGGGTGACGGTGATGAAATCCTTGCCGCAACGGTCGTGAACCTTGCCTGCCTCAAGGGGCGAGCAAACGACGCCGTCAAGTCCTGCCTTCTTTGCGTTTTCGGCGTAGTGCATTACTACCTCGTCAATGGGCGCCTTGATAAGCAGGTCGTTTTCCATGCTTTCCTGGTCGGTCGAGGTAAGCTGAGTAACGGCAATGAGAAGAGGACGGCTTCCGTCTTCACGGGTGAGGCCCTCGAGAGCCGCTTCCATCATTCTTACGGTGCCGCCTGCGTGGAGGTTGGTGATGTCAACTCCGAGGTTGGAGAGCACAGCCATAGACTTTTTGACGGTGTTGGGAATATCGTGAAGCTTGAGGTCGAGGAATATCTTATGTCCTCTTGCCTTGAGCTCGCGCACGATAGAGGGACCCTCGGCATAGTAAAGCTCCATACCGATCTTCACGAACGGCTTCTTGCCGGTGAATTTGTCAAGAAACTCGAAGGTTTTTGCCGCGCTCGAAAAGTCGCAGGCAACGATTACGTCCTTACCCATTGTTAACAGCTCCTATTATATCACTTAAATTTTCAATTCCGTATTTTTGCATAGCAGAAGGAAGATCCTCAATGATCTTCTTGCAGGCATAGGGGTCGACAAGGTTCTGTGCGCCGACCTCGACTGCAGTTGCACCCGCGAGCATCATTTCTATAACGTCCTCGGCACAGCTTACGCCGCCCATTCCGACGACGGGAATATCGACCGCGTTTGCGACCTGATATACCATTCTGACCGCGACGGGGAAAATCGCCGCGCCCGAAAATCCGCCCATTTTATTTGCGATCACGGGCTTTTTCGTGCGAAGATTAATACGCATACCGAGCATCGTATTGATGAGGCTGATGCCGTCCGCACCTGCCCTCTCGCACGCCTTTGCGATTGCCACGATATCGGTGACATTAGGCGAAAGCTTTACGATAACAGGCTTTTTTGTGACCGCCTTGACTGCACGGGTAACCTCTGCCGCCGCCTCGGGGTCGGTGCCGAAGGACATACCGCCGCCGTGCACGTTGGGACAGCTTATATTGACCTCGAGCCAGCCGACGATATCGCATTTATCGAGTCTTTCGCAGGTGTAGGCATAGTCCTCGACAGAAAAGCCCGAGACGTTTGCCATAACCTTTTTATTAAAGCATTTCTGAAGCTTGGGAAGCTCCTCGGAGATGACCTTATCGACACCGGGGTTCTGCAAGCCGACAGCGTTTATCATACCCGAGGTGCATTCTGCGATTCGGGGGGTCGGATTACCGAAGCGGGGGTCCTTGGTCGTGCCCTTGAAGGAGAAGGTACCAAGCATATTTATGTCGTAAAGCTCTGCAAATTCATAGCCGAAGCCGAAGGTTCCGCTTGCGGGGATTATCGGATTATCGAGCGTGATCCCGCAAAGCTCCACCTTAGTGTTTACCATAGGATCTCCTCCTTTTCGAGAACGGGACCTTCCTTACAGATACGCTTATAGCCGGTAATGGTTTTGCAGGAGCAGCCCATACACGCACCGAAGCCGCAGCCCATTCTTTCCTCAAAGCTGTACTGACCCGAGGTCTTGGACGCCTTATAGACCGCCTTGAGCATAGGCTCGGGACCGCAGCAGTAGGTATAGCCGTAGTCGATCTCCTCCATAAGCGTGGTGACAAAGCCCTTGGTTCCGTAGCTTCCGTCGACGGTGGTCACGCCGACGTTACAGCCGAGCGCCTTGAATTCGGATTCGTAAAAGATCTCGTCCTTGGTGTTAAAGCCGAGGATCACCGAGACCTCCTTACCCTGCTCGCGAAGCTTTTTCGCAAGAAGGTACATAGGAGGTACGCCGACGCCGCCGCCGATAAGGAGAGGCTTATCGGTGGAACGGCTGAGATCGTAGCCGTTTCCGAGTCCGGTAAGGACGTCCAAGGTGCCCTCCTTCATTTCAGCCATCTGCTCGGTGCCCTTGCCGACTATCTTATAGATTATCGTAAGGATGCCGTCAGAGCAGTCGCAGACCGAGATGGGGCGTCTTAAAAAGAGTCCGTCGAGCTTGATATTTACAAACTGTCCCGCGGTTATATCACTCGTATCGCCCTTCAAGCGCATACGCATAACGTTATCGGTCAGCTTGATATTTTCGGTTATCTGAAACAGTAATTGCTTCATATCTGCCGCCTTAATGATTGTATTTTACGCGTCGATAGTGGAGATGGTGAGCGTGGTTTCCTCGAGAACGTCGAGAAGCACGCGTACCGTATCGAGCGAGGTGAAGATGGTTACGTTATTTTCGGTAGCGAGGTGACGGATCTCGTAGCCGTCGCTGACCTGATCGGGTGCAGAAATATCGCGGGTGTTGATTATGTACGCGATATGACCCTGACGGATCGCATCGGGAATTTCGTTGGAGCCGGTTCCGATCTTCTGAAGAACGTGGGTACGGATGCCGTTGCTCTTGAGGAACTTCGCGGTTCCCTCGGTAGCCTGAATATTGAAGCCGAGGTTATAGAAGCGGCGGATGAGAGGAAGTGCTTCCTCCTTATCCTTATCCGCAACGGTAGCGAACACGGTGCCGTAGTTCTGCAGGTGCATACCCGAAGCCTGAAGAGCCTTATAGAGTGCACGGTTGAGCTTATCGTCGTAGCCGATAGCCTCGCCCGTGGACTTCATTTCGGGAGAGAGGTATGCGTCGAGTCCGCGGATCTTATTGTAGGAGAACACGGGAACCTTTACGTACCAGCGGTCCTTTTCCTTGGGGTAGATATCGAATATACCCTGCTCCTTGAGACTCTTGCCGAGGATGACCTCGGTAGCGATATTCGCAAGACTGTAGCCGGTCGCCTTCGAGAGGAAGGGCACGGTACGCGAGGAGCGGGGGTTGACCTCAATGATGAAGACGTTTTCGTCATTATCGACGATGAACTGAATATTGAAGAGACCTACGATGCCGACGCCGAGACCGAGCTTCTTGGCATACTGAAGGATGATTCCCTTTACCTTATCCGAGATACTGAACGTGGGATATACGCTGATAGAGTCGCCCGAGTGTACGCCGGTACGCTCGACAAGCTCCATAATGCCGGGAACGAAGACGTCTCTGCCGTCGCAGATAGCGTCGACCTCGACCTCCTTGCCCTGAATGTACTTATCAACGAGAACAGGCTTGTCCTCATCGATCTCAACCGCAGTGCGGAGGTAACGGCGGAGCTGATCCTCATTGGCGACGATCTGCATTGCTCTGCCGCCGAGAACGAAGGAGGGACGTACGAGAACGGGATAACCGATATCGGCAGCCGCCCTGATGCCGTCCTCGATATTTGTAACAGCCTTACCGGTAGGCTGAGGAATACCGAGAGTGGAAAGGAGATGCTCGAACGAGTCGCGGTTTTCGGCACGGTCGATTGCCTCGCAGTCGGTACCGATGATCTTGACGCCGCGCTTCATAAGAGGCTCTGCGAGGTTGATAGCGGTCTGGCCGCCGAGCGACGCGATAACGCCGATAGGCTTTTCAAGCTCGATGATATTCATAACGTCCTCGGGAGTGAGGGGCTCGAAATAGAGCTTGTCGGCGGTGGTGTAGTCGGTAGATACAGTTTCGGGGTTATTGTTTACGATGATAGCCTCGTAGCCCGACTTCTTGATGGTGGTGACCGCGTGAACGGTGGAATAGTCGAACTCTACGCCCTGACCGATACGAATGGGGCCTGCACCGAGAACGACGATCTTTTCCTTATCGGTGACGATCGATGCGTTTTCGCCGGTATAGGAGGAGTAGAAATACGGAATATACGCGCCGGTGTGGCAGGTATCTACCATACGGTAGATCGGGAATATCTTGTTTTCCTTACGGAGAGAGTAGATATCGAGCTCGCTCTTGCCCCAAAGCTTTGCAATGATCTTATCGCAGAATCCGAGCTTCTTTGCCTCCTTGAGAGCCTCAAGGTCGCCGACGCTTTCCTTAAGCTTTGCCTCGGTCTTTACGATATTCTCGAATGCCTCGAGGAAATATGCGGTTATCTTGGTAATGTCGTGAATCTCTTCAACCGAAACGCCTCGGCGGAGAAGCTCGCACACGCCGAAGACGGTATCGTCCTTAAAGGCGCGGATATACTCGAGGATATCCTCGGTCGGCATATTGGTGAACTTGGGGATCTGATAATGGTCTGCACCCGTTTCGAGCGAGCGGACAGCCTTGAGGAAGCATTCCTCGAGATTGGAGCCGATGCTCATGATTTCGCCGGTAGCCTTCATCTGAGTACCGAGGGTGTTGGATGCGGTCGCAAACTTATCGAACGGGAATCTCGGAAGCTTCGCGATAACGTAATCGAGCGCAGGCTCGAACGCCGCGTTGGTGTTTGCGATGGCGATATCCTCAAGCGCCATACCTACAGCGATCTTTGCGGTGACGCGTGCGATCGGGTAGCCGCTTGCCTTGGACGCGAGTGCGCTGGAGCGCGACACGCGGGGGTTGACCTCGATGAGGTAGTACTGACTCGAATGGGGGTCGAGCGCGAACTGAACGTTACAGCCGCCCTCTATCTTAAGCTCGCGGATGATCTTGATTGCAGAATCATTGAGCATCTTAAGGTCGTGGTCGCTGAGCGTCATAACGGGAGCAACGACGATCGAGTCGCCGGTATGAACGCCGACGGGGTCTACGTTTTCCATACCGCAGATGGTTATTGCGTGGTCGTTGGAGTCGCGCATAACCTCGAATTCGATCTCCTTATAGCCCTTGACGCTCTTCTCGATAAGGACCTGATGAACGGGAGAGAGCTTGAACGCATTCA
>JAFXDO010000057.1 GCA_017563195.1 Clostridia bacterium
CCGTGAAGAAGAAGGACTCCTTGCCGGTGTAGGCGCCGATTATTTCGCCCTTGTCCTTCACCGTCGAGTCGTAATAGGCAAGCTCGTCGTTTGCGTCTCTGCCGTCGATATCGTCGTAAAGCGCGAGGGTGATGCCGTCGATATAGCCGTTCTCAAGCCAGCCGAGGCAGTCCTGCATATAAAAATGCTCTACCGTGTCACGCGCCGAAACGGCGGTTATCCTTGCGTCGGGGCGTATCTCGCGGATGGTCTCGCTAAGCGCGACAGCCATATCGGTCACGCTCGACTTGCGGTATTCGACCCACTTTGTCCAGTGCGGCGACGCGAAAAGCTCGGTCTTGATCGCCTCGACCTCGTTTATCGGAATTTCGTGACTGCGGGCGAACTCCTGCATCGTGATATAGTCGTAGCCGTAGTCGCAGTCCTCGCTGAATTTGGGGTAGCGCAGGTGGTCGAGCATAATCTCGGTCACGCCGTAGGTCTTGACGACGTAGCTCATATAGTCGAGGAAATAAGCCTTGAATTCCTCGTTCGTCGGCGAGAAGTACTTATCGGAGACACCCTTTTCGTCGCCGTTGGTCTGCATTATCCAATCGGGCGACGCGATGGAGGCGTATTCGTTGTAATATACGTCGACGCAGAGCCCGAGCGCGATATTTTCCTCGGCGCAGACGTTGATGTATGCCTTCAGCACGTCGAAGCCGCCGAATTTCTTCGCCTGCGAGAATTTGTTATCCTCGGGGAGGGGAATGAAGCTGTCGTAGCCGTTGGAGAGCCTCAAGTAAAGCGTGTTCAGTCCCGCCGCCTTGGCAGCACGTACAGTTTCGCGGACGGCGATAATGTCGGTCTCCTCGGGGGTGTGGAACGCCGCGCGGAGCTCATATATCTCGCTTTGAACGAGAAGCGACGCAAGCTCGGAATCGAGCCTGTGCGCGATAGAGGTCGCGGTGCGGTAGTTGATGCCGTTGTTTATAAGCACGCTGCATTCGGAGATGAGCGTGTTGATCGCCTCGTGGTCGGTGTAAACGAAGGATTCCTTTGCGCTTAAGGCAAGCGCGTTGGCGTGCTCGACGGCAAGCTCAGCCGTGCGCCTTACCATCGTTTTGTCGTAGGTAAGCGTCATCACGCCGTTTTCTACCGTGCATTTTGCGCCGATGGGGGCGTACATTATCAGCGACGCCGTGTCGCCCTTTGTCGCCGCGGAGACGGTAAAGCCGCCCTCGGGAGGGGTAAGGTCGCTTCCGCGGGAAACGACGGTGCCGTTTGCGTCGATCGCGATATCATAGGTGTACAGCGGTGTCGCGCTGATAAGGGGATTCGAAATAACGTAGCCCTCAGCCTTTTCGGTGAGAGTGAGCTGCTTTGTGAAATAGGGGTCGAAGCTGCCCGCCGCGTCAAGCAGGAAGAGCCTCTGCGTGTAGGCGTCATAGTGGAGCTTGCTGCCCTTTTTGATATTCGTCCTGAACCATGCGACGCGGTTGCCCGCCGCAGAGATCACGTAGCCGTTTTCGGGCACGGCAAGGTCCTCGCCGTCGGAAACGCCGCTTTCGATAATATCGGTGACGACGCCTTCTGCGTCCACGACGATATTGTGACCCCATTGGGTCTGCTTGGTCGATGCGACGCCTCTGTAGATTATCGCAGTATCGGCGGTTCTCGTTATATTTTCGCCGTCGATGAATGCGAAGGCTTCGGCTTCCGCCGCGACTTCAAAGCAGAGCGTCGGCAGAAGCAGGAAGAGGCAAATTATGATTGCTAAGCTTCTTTTCATAAATCAACACCTAAAATTCGATTTCCATTCCGTCGTAGGCGCACAAAAACCCGAGCTCCGCCGCAGCGGCGACAAGCTCGTCGTGCAGCAGCATGCCGTTGTGCGAGAAGTGGTTGACCACGTGGATAGTGTTTTCGTCGGCAACGCCGAGCTCAAGCAGGCGCTTTTTCACCTCGGGAACGCTGTCGAGCCCCATATGTCCGCCGCCCGAGGGAAGCGCGACGAAGGTGCAGTCGTAGCTGATGAGGTCGGCACGGACGCCGTTGCTTTTGAGGTATTCGTACACCTCGTCGTACAAAAGTCCGGTGTCGTGCAGGTAGAGCAGGGTCTTGCTTCCGTCCTCGACAAGATAGACGAACGCCGATTCGCCGTGCGCGTGGTTTGCGCGGAGCGGGGTGACGCGGTATCTGTCGGCAAAGACGGTCTGGTATGCCTCGATTTCGGTTACGGTGACGGAGGGCGGGTTGGGCTCCTCGTCAAGCGAGCCGACGAAGCGGTCGAAGCGCTTCAGAACGGCGGCGTTGCCGTAGAAGTGCATTACAGGCTCGGTCATTCCGTGAGCGTAGCAGCTTTCCATTCTCAACACCGTGTCGGTGGGCTCGAAATGGTCGATGTGCGAGTGGGTGACGAAGCAATGCTTCACGCCCGACATATCGTATTTAGTGTTGAGCATATGCATATAGCTGTCTGCGGGGAAGTCGAGGAGCAGGTCGCCGTTGACAAGCGCCTGCGAGCGAGTGCGGATATTTTTGCCGCCGAGCTCCTTGGCTTTTTTGCAGTATTCACAGTTGCAGAAAAGTGCGGGCCAGCCCTCTGCGGCGGCTGTTCCCAAATAGGTAAGCTTCATATCGTTTCTCCAAAAAGAGTATTGCATATTTTTACAAGCTATATTATAATAGAAAAGCGCTTCGATTTCAAGAGCAAAACGAAGGATTACGAAAAAGATAAATAAATTTATAAAAATTCGAAAAAAGGTATTGCAATTTACGAAATTGCGTGATATACTTTAGTGTGCGAATTGTTGGGACAACCGTCCCTTATCATACGAAAGAGAGGATTTATAAAATGAAGCAGGGTCTCCATCCCGAATACAAGACCACCACGATCAAGTGTGCTTGTGGCGCAGAATATGTTACCAAGTCCGTTAAGGACAACGTTAAGGTTGATATTTGCTCTAAGTGCCATCCGTTCTTCACCGGCAAACAGAAGTTTGTTGACGCAGGCGGACGCGTAGATAAGTTCAAGAAGAAGTTCAATCTCGACTAATTGTAGCATAGCTTTAAGGGTGGCATTCGTTGTCACCCTTTTTACTTTTAAAGGAGGGATATTATGCCCGAAAATCTTAACATTACCGACGAGCTCAGCTCGGGAAACGGCAGGGCGCTGCTCGTTTCTGTCTCGACTGTCGACGAATACGAGTCCTGCAACCGCTCGCTTGACGAGCTTGCGCGTTTGCTTGAAACGGCGGGCGGCGTCGAGGCGGCACGCGTTATTCAGAACCGCGCGACTCCCGATAAGGCGACCTATATCGGAAGCGGCAAGGTCGAGGAGATCGCCGAATTCATAAGGAACGACGGCGATATTTCGCTCGTCATTTTCGATAACGAGCTTACCCCCTCGCAGATAGCGAACCTCGAGCGGGGGATAGATAACGTCCGAGTTATCGACAGGACCATGCTTATTCTCGATATCTTCGCGCTTCACGCGGTGACGGGCGAGGGTAAGCTTCAGGTCGAAATAGCATGCCTGCGCTATACCGCACCGCGACTCACGGGACGCGGTAAGGAGCTTTCGCGTCTCGGCGGCGGCATCGGAACGCGAGGACCGGGTGAATCAAAGTTGGAATCCGACAGGCGACATCTTAAGCGCAGGATCGCCGCGCTTTCGGCGGAGATAGCAGAGATCGAGCGAACACGAAGCGTCAAGCGCGCGTCGCGTGCACGCTCGGGGATCAAGACCGCCGCTATAATCGGCTACACCAACGCGGGCAAGTCGACGCTGCTCAACACGCTGACCGACGCGGGAATTCTTGCAGAGGACAAGCTTTTCGCAACTCTCGACCCGACCACGCGCAGGCTGACGCTCCCGAGCGGGGCGGAGATGCTGCTCACCGATACCGTCGGCTTCATCGACAGGCTGCCGACCCATCTCGTCAAGGCGTTCAAGTCGACGCTTGAGGAGCTGAAATACGCAGATTATATCATCAATATTACCGACGCGAGCGAGGATATCGACGAGCGCGAGCGCAAGAGAAGCGTGACCTACGAGCTTATACGTGAGCTCGGCGCGGCTGACAAGCCGATAATCGAGGTGTTCAATAAGTGCGATATCGCCCTGCGCGACACGCCGTATCCGATGGATTCCATCGAGATCTCGGCAAAAAGCGGGCTCGGCACCGAAAAGCTGCTTGAGCGGCTCGACGAGCTCGTCTCGGCGGGGAAGAAGATACTTAAGCTCCTCGTGCCCTATTCCGAATCGGGCGAGGTGACCGAGATACACCGCCTCGCAACCGTGCTCGACTGCGAGTATCTCGACAACGGTACCCTTATAACCGCAGAGTGCGACTCCCGCGCTCAGGGCAGGTTCGAGAAGTTTATAGTTTGATTTGTTTGCAAGAGTTCGCCCTTTTTTAATCACCCCAAAAATCTTCGATTTTCGGGGACCCCGAGGGCGAACTCTTACGCTCTCTCCCCAAAATTTTTAAAATAAAAAGCACGCAGAAGCCGGACTTGACCTGACTTGACGACACTTTTTATCATGCTTTGAAGGATTTTGAAAGGTTCGGAAAACTTTTTGCAAAAGTTTTCTGAAGAATAATGAAAACAATAAAAAATGGGATTTTCGTGGGACCAAAGGCGGGATAAAAAACGCGTTGATTCTGTGTTTGAAAAATTTTTTTAATTTTTTGCAATTTTTTTATAGACGTTTTTGCTGTTAACGACATTTATATAGTAGAGGCAGTAAAATAGTAGGATTCTGCCGCCGAAAAACGGCATAGCAGGGTAACCCGCAAAAAATTCAAATACAGAAAGGAAAAAAATATGCTAAGAAAAATCTCGTTTTTAATGGCGCTTGTACTTATTTTGACAAGTGCAATGTGTGTTATCGTTTCTGCAGATGGAATAATCACAGACAACGATAACGCGACGCTCATCCCGAGTGAAGAACCGTACGTAGAAAACGAACTTTTGGTTTTGACTCGAGAAATGTTGGACCTGTCCGGTTATACACAAGGTGAATTATTCGATTTCTTCGGTGTTCCGGTTATCGGAATACACCAATCGTTCGGTGCGACGGAAGAGGAAGTCGAACAGTGGCTTTCGGTTGTGGACGATTGCTTTCCGTATAAATTGACCTTGCACCCCGTATGTACTGTTCCGAACGCTGTTGCAACACTCGACGGTAATGCGAACGTAATTAACGCAAGCCCGAATTACATCATAACCGCTGATGCGTATCCCGATATTGAAGAAACCGGCGATTATGAAATTCAAGATACCGGCACCGACTACACCCAATGGGCATTGGACTCTTTGCAGATAAATTTAGCTTGGGGAAAAGGCTTTGTCGGTTCTGACGACGTTAAGGTTGCAATAATCGACTTAGGGAATGTAGCGCATACCGATTTAGAGAATAATTTGGATATGTCTCTTGCGTATGATGCGCATGGTTATGGCGTTGATGAGCCGGTTGATAATTTTCATGGCAATTTCGTAGCAGGGATAATCGGAGCTGACTATAATGACGGAGGCATCAACGGTATTTGTCAGAATGTTACTATGATTCCTATACGTACGTTTCACAATGTTCATGATATTCTTTATCAAGATATTTGCGAAGGTGTGTCATATGCAATTACAAAAGGGGCGAAAATAATAAATTGTAGCCAAAAATTGCCGTACGATACTTCGTACCTGATTTCGATCATTGAGTCTGCTGATATTTTGTTCGTTACAACGGCTGGAAATGGACTTGAAGAAAATAATAACGTTGGCACAAATATGGTTGATGCCGATGACACTCTTGGGAAACGTCATGATAGTCCTAACTGGATCGTTGTAGGTTCGATAAACTCACAAAAACAAAAAGCATCTCACTCGAATTATTCGCCTGTTTATTGTGACATATTTGCACCCGGTTATCAAATTTGTTCTACTATGTTATCTGGTTATGATACACGCAACGGTACTTCCTACGCAGCACCGCACGTTGCGGCTGCATGTGCATTGATCATGTCCAAGGCGACGCATTTGACGCCTCTTGAGGTGCGAGATTTGATTCTGGAGAATCCCGAGACTTTGACGGGCTTTGATAACTATTGCGTATCAGGCGGAACACTTTCCATTAACAACGCAATTGAGGCATTGTTCCAAGAGAACAGAGGGGCTTACACAAAAGGCGACGTTGACGGTGACGGTTATGTCGATCAATACGATTATATTGCTTGCAGAAGAATTTATTTTGGCACGTTAACACCAACCGAAGCACAGCTTGATGCTGCTGACGTTAACGGCGACGGCGAAGTTGACACCTTCGACGTTACCATGATAAGCCGCTATTATAACAGAACATTGTATTTTGCGCCTTATTGATGAAAGGAGAAACAAATGAAGAAAACAATTGCAATTTTAGTAAGCTTATGCTTTTTTGTTTCGATGTTTGGCGTAGTTGCTTATGCAGTTGATACGCCGTATAAGGACATGACCCCAAACGAGCGCTATTTTCTTCCGGAATTTCAGTCTGAGATCATCTTTGTTGGCACCAAAACAGATTTAGACCTCAATGCATACCAAGGAAAAGGCCCTTTTGATTTTTACGGTGTGCAGATAATTTCGATAGAAAAAACCCATGATGCGACCGACATAGGTATTCAGTTGTTCGCATACAGGGTGGTTTGGGACAAAACCGCGCATAATGATGCTTACGAGGTTGAAGAGATACTTGAATCAAACGCGGATATATTTAGCGTAGCGACCTTCTCGTTATACGGAAGCGGTGACGTTAACAAAGATGGCGAAGTCGATCAATACGATTATATTTTGTGCTCCCGCTTGTACTTTGGGACCTATGAAGCGACCGACCTCGAAATGGGGTATGCCGATATGGAAAAAGACGGCGAGATAACGGTGTATGATTATATTTTGATCAAGCGCTGCTATTTCGGAACCTATTCCCCTGTGTTAGACTGAGAATAAATAAACAAAAAGTCTGTGATTCGTTCGCAGACTTTTTATTTGCCACAAAAACGGCATAACGCAATTTTTGCGCTTTAAACTTGGAAATTAATAATACGCTTGCGAAGGGGGCGACAAAAAAAGAGAACCCCTTGCGGGATTCTCTCGTTAATATTGATCGATCAGACCTCGAAAACGATCGCCTCGAAGGGCTGAAGCGAAATCGCGCCGTTTGCGGGGAGGGAAGCGTCTTCGTAGTTGGAAAGCAGGAGCTTTTTGCCGACGAGATCGGTCTTTACCTCGATGGGATAGGGCGAGAAGGAGCAGACGACGGCGACGGTTTTGCCGTTGCCGATGCGGGTGTAGGCGATAACGTCGTCACAGTCGAGCATAGTAGGCTCTATCGAGCCGACGGAAAGGGTTTCGACGTATTCGTCGCTCTTTCTTAAGGTGATCATCTTTTTATAGTAGGAAAGCACGCTGTTCGCGTCCTTCGCCTCGTCCTCGGCGTTGAAGCGGATGTATTCGGGGTGCGGCTTCATCCAGGGCTTCACGCTCGAAAAACCGCCCCATTCGCCTGCCGTCCAGGGGAAGGGAACACGGCCGTTGTCTCGGCTGTAGCGGTTGACAGCCTTGATCGCATCCTCGGGGGAGAGTCCGTCGTTTATGGCGATGGAGTAGTGGTTCTTCGTCGAAATATCGTCAACGTCGTCGATCGACTCGAAGACGGTGTTGGTCATACCGAGCTCCTCACCCTGATAGATGAAGGGGATGCCGCGGAGGAAGAACCAAAGCGTGCCGAGCATCTTCTGCGAAAGCTCGGACTGGTATTCCTTGGGCAGGAACTTTTCGCTTGCGCGGGGGTAGTCGTGGTTTTCGAAATAGACTGCGCCGAAGCCGATCTTTTCGGTTTCCTTCTGGCTTGCAAACATCTTGTCACGCAGCCAGGTTTGGGCCATTCCCAAGCCTTTTTGCAGGTATACCAGGTGTGACCGTAGGAATAAAGCTCGGCATACGAAAAGTCGAAAAGCGTTGAGAAATAACCGTTTTCGCCGATGTATTCGCCAAGCTGATGATAGGGCACGCCTGCAGCCTCTGCGACGGTGATGCAGTCGTAGCGGTCGAAGGTGCGCTCGCGAAGCTCGGTGAGGAAATCGCCGATGCCGGGATAGTTGCGGGTAGGCTCGAAGCAGCCGACGAGTCCGTCGTCGCCGTCTGCGGGGAGGGATGAGAGGGTAGGCTCCTTCTTTAAGTGGGTGATAGCGTCGATACGCCAGCCGCCCAAGCCCTTATCGAGCCACCAGTTGACCATTTCGTAGATCCTCTCGCGCAGCTTGGGGTTTTCCCAGTTAAGGTCGGGCTGCTTCTTCGAGAAGAGGTGCATATAGTATCTGCCGTCGGGGACCTGCTCCCACGCAGAGCCGCCGAACATCGATCTCCAGTTGTTGGGAGGACCGTTTTCGCTGTTGCGGAAGTAGAAGTATTCCGCCTCCTCGCAGTTCGGGTCTGCAAGTGCCTTTTGGAACCACTCGTGCTCGTCGGAGCAGTGGTTGACGACAAGGTCCATAATTATCTTGATATTGCGCTTCTTTGCCTCGGCAAGAAGCTCATCCATATCCTCCATCGTGCCGAAGAGGGGATTTATCGCCTTGTAATCGGAAATATCGTAGCCGCCGTCGTCCATCGGGGACGCGTATACGGGGCAGAGCCAGACGTAGTCGATGCCGAGCGACTGCAGATAGTCGAGCTTGCTCGTGATGCCCTTCAGGTCACCGATGCCGTCACCGTTTGCGTCGCAAAAGCTTCTGGGGTAGATCTGATAGGCTATTTTTCTTTTCCATGCTTCATTCTTATTCATATAAGATCAACTCCTTCCATTGTCACTTATAACATATTCTTGACGAAATTACAATATTTGTAAGAGATTTTTTGTAAATAACCATTGAAAAACAAATAGTTATATGATATACTATATAGCGGTTATGGTGTGTTTGATAACACACCCGTTTCTACGCAAGGAATAAAAACAGATAAATTCAGGAGGATTTTCCGCACATGGCACTTACTCAGGAACAGATCACGGCAAAAACGGCTGAGCTTGAATCCTACATTGCAGAGCAAAAGGACGTCAAGGGCGCACTCATCCCCGTAATGCAGAAGGCACAGGAGCTGTTCGGCTACCTTTCGTTCGAGACTATGGAGCTTATCTCCGAAAGACTCGACGTTCCGGTTTCCGAAATCTACGGCGTCGCTACCTTCTACGCACTCTTCTCTCTCACCCCGAAGGGCGATAACGTCATCTCGGTATGCACCGGTACCGCTTGCTACGTCAAGGGCGCCGCTGCAGTATTGGATGAGGTCAAGAAGCAGCTCGGCATCGAATCGGGCGAAACGACTCCCGACGGCAAGTTCTCGATCCAGGACACCCGCTGCCTCGGCTGCTGCGGTCTTGCACCCGTAATGGTCATCAACAATGACGTTTACGGCAGACTCGAGCCTGCTGACGTCGCAGACATTCTCGCAAAATATTAACGACGAAAGGAAGTAGGATAAATGAAAACATTGGCACAGCTTGCCGAGATCCGCGAGGCTACTAAAAAGAGCATCGCGATCCGTATGCAGGATAAATCTAATGCAGATACAACCAAGGTAAAGAGACACGTGCTCGTATGCGGCGGTACCGGATGTACCTCCTCCGGCTCTGTCACCATCCGTGAGGTCTTTGAAAAGGAGCTTGAGTCCAACGGCATCTCCGGTGAGGTCAAGATCGTTCAGACCGGCTGCTTCGGTCTTTGCGCACTCGGCCCCGTTGTAATCGTATACCCCGAGGGAACCTTCTATTCTCAGGTCACTCCCGAGGACGTTCCCGAAATCGTTTCCTCCCACCTCGTTAACGGCGAGCTCGTACAGAGACTCGTTTACGACGATATCGGAGGCGGCAAGAAGGCAGAAGGTCCCGTTGCTCTTAACGAAACCGGATTTTACAAGGATCAGAACCGTATCGCGCTCCGCAACTGCGGCGTTATCGACCCTGAATCCATCGATGAATACATCGCTACCGACGGTTACCTCGCACTCGGCAAGGTAATCACCGAAATGACTCCCGACGAGGTCATCGCAGAGGTTCTCGAATCGGGCTTGCGCGGCAGAGGCGGCGCGGGCTTCCCGACTGCAAGAAAGTGGCAGTTTGCGAAGAACTCTGTTTCCGATAAGAAGTACGTCGTATGTAACGCCGACGAGGGCGACCCCGGCGCGTTCATGGACCGCTCGGTTCTCGAGGGCGACCCCCACGCGGTAATCGAGGCTATGGCTATCGCAGGCTACGCTATCGGCGCTGACGAGGGCTTCGTTTACGTTCGTGCAGAGTACCCCATCGCGGTAAAGCGTCTCGCTATCGCTATCGAGCAGGCACGTGATTACGGCATTCTCGGTAAGAACGTGTTCGGCACCGACTTCAGCTTCGACGTACATATCCGTCTCGGCTCGGGCGCATTCGTCTGCGGCGAAGAAACCGCGCTTCTCACCTCTATCGAGGGTAACCGCGGTGAGCCCAGACCCCGTCCTCCGTTCCCTGCAGTAAAGGGTCTCTTCGGTCAGCCTACCATCATCAACAACGTTGAAACTCTTGCAAACGTTGCACAGATCATCAACAAGGGCGCTGCATGGTTCAAGGGCATGGGCACCGAAAAGTCTGCCGGCACCAAGGTATTCGCGCTCGGCGGCAAGATCAACCACACCGGTCTCGTCGAAATCGATATGGGTACTCCGCTCCGCACCATCATCGAGGATATCGGCGGCGGCATCCCCAACGGCAAGAAGTTCAAGGCTGCACAGACCGGCGGTCCCTCCGGCGGCTGTATCCCCGCTTCTCTCATCGACACCCCCGTTGATTACGAATCGCTTATGTCTATCGGCTCTATGATGGGCTCGGGCGGTCTTATCGTAATGGACGAGGATAACTGTATGGTCGACATCGCGAAGTTCTTCCTCGAATTTACCGTTGACGAATCCTGCGGTAAGTGCGCACCCTGCCGTATCGGTACCAGAAGAATGCTCGACATTCTCAACCGCATCACCGAGGGCAAGGGCGAAGAGGGCGATATCGAAAAGCTCGAGGAGCTCGCGAACAACATCAAGGCTACCGCACTCTGCGGACTTGGTCAGACCGCTCCCAACCCCGTTCTCTCCACCATCCGTTACTTCCGTGACGAATACGAGGCTCACATCCGTGAAAAGCGCTGCCCCGCAGGTCAGTGTAAGGCACTCGCAAGATTCGTTATCGACCGCGACCTTTGTAAGGGCTGCTCGCTCTGCGCGAGAAAGTGTCCCGTCAACGCTATCGAAGGCGTCGTAAAGAGCCCGTTCGTTATCGATCAGGACAAGTGTATCAAGTGCGGCACCTGTATCGACAGCTGTAAGTTCGGTGCAATTTCGAAGAAATAAGGAGGACGCATAAATGAACAAGGTCAATCTTACAATAGACGGCGTACAGGTTGAAGTACCCGCAAATTATACTATTCTCGAGGCTGCCCGCGAGGCAAACATCAACATCCCCACTCTTTGCTATCTCAAGGACGTAAACGAGATCGGCGCATGCCGTCTCTGTCTCGTTGAGATCCAGGGTGCGCGTGCGCTTCAGGCGTCCTGCGTATCCCCCGTCAGCGAGGGCATGGTTGTATGCACCAATAACGAAAAGCTCCGCAAGGCAAGAAAGATCAACCTCGAGCTTATCCTTTCCAATCACAACCGCGAATGCACCTCCTGCGTAAGAAGCGGCAACTGCGAGCTTCAGCAGCTTTGTAAGGAGTACGGCGTCGAGGGTTATCCCTACGACGGCAACAAGTCGGAAGCAAAGATCGACGAGCTTTCGCCCTCCATCGTTCGCGACAACACCAAGTGTATCTCCTGCCGTCGCTGTGTAGCGGCTTGTAACAAGGTTCAGAAGATCGGCGCTATCGGCGTTGCAAAGCGCGGCTTCAACACCAATATCGGCTGTATCTACGATATGTCTCTCGCAGACAGCCCCTGCATCAACTGCGGTCAGTGTATCCTCGCTTGCCCTGTTGGCGCACTCCACGAAAAGGACTCCACCGACGACGTATACGCGGCTCTTTCTGATCCCAACAAGCACGTTGTCGTTCAGCCCGCTCCCGCAGTAAGAGCAACTCTCGGCGAGGAATTCGGTATGGAGATCGGCACCTCGGTTACCGGCAAGCTCGTTACCGCACTTCGCAGACTCGGCTTTGACAAGGTATTCGACACCGACTTCGCGGCTGACCTTACCATTATGGAAGAGGGCACCGAGCTTCTCGGCAGACTCAAGAACGGCGGCGCGCTTCCCATGATCACCTCCTGCAGCCCCGGCTGGATCAAGTACTGCGAATCCTTCTATCCCGAATTTATTCCCAACCTTTCCTCCTGCAAGTCTCCTCACGAAATGCTCGGCGCACTCGTTAAGAGCTACTATGCAGAAAAGGCAGGCATCGATCCGAAGGACATCTACGTCGTATCGGTAATGCCCTGTACCGCTAAGAAGTTCGAGGCAGGCAGAGAAGAGCTCGGCAACGAAGGTCTTCAGGACGTCGATGCTGTTCTCACGGTTCGCGAGCTTGCACGTATGATCAAGAACGCGGGTATCGACTTCAAGCGTCTCCCCGATTCCGATTTCGACTCCATCCTCGGCGAATCCACTGGCGCGGGCGTCATCTTCGGCGCGACCGGCGGCGTTATGGAGGCTGCACTTCGTACCGTTTACGAGGTTGTTACCGGCAAGACCCTCGAGTCGGTTGAGTTCCACTGCGTACGCGGCACCGACGGCATCAAGGAAGCTGAGATCGATCTCGACGGCACCAAGGTCGCTGTAGCTGTCGCTCACGGCACCGGCAACGCTAAGGAGCTGCTCGATATGGTCAAGCGCGGCGAAAAGAACTACCAGTTCATCGAAGTTATGGGCTGCCCCGGCGGCTGCGTAACCGGCGGCGGTACTCCTATCGTTGACGCAACCACCCTTTCCTACATCGACCTCAAGGCAGAACGCGCAAAGGCGCTCTATAACGAGGACGCAGGCAAGGCTAAGCGTAAGTCGCACGAGAACGAAGAGGTTAAGGCACTTTACGCCGAATACCTCGGCGAGCCCAACTCTCACAAGGCTCACGAGCTTCTCCATACTCACTACGTTGCACGTCCCAAGTATATTAAGAAGTAATTTTTAATAACATTATTAAGAGAGAGGAACCTTTGATAGGCTCCTCTCTTGTTTTTTTTGCGTATAAAAAAGTTTTGTCATGTTCAGAAAACTTTTTCAAAAGTTTTCTGAAAAACAAAATATAGTTTTATGAAAAAACAGCAACAAAAAAGTGCCCTTACGGTCGTGAACCGAACCGTTAAAAACGGACAATGAAAAAAACACCCTCCTATGGTATAATTAGAAAAACCATAGGAGGGAATTTTTATGCCAAGAGACTACCGACACATAGGGCAGTACGAAAAAGAAATACTGTTACTTAAAGAA
>JAFXDO010000058.1 GCA_017563195.1 Clostridia bacterium
AGCCCGACGAGCTACCAACTGCTCTACCCCGCGATATTGATATATGTGCGATGCCTTGCATCGGATTTGGTGAATTTGGTGCCGGAAACCGGGCTTGAACCGGTACGAGGGGTTAACCTCACTGGATTTTAAGTCCAGGGCGTCTGCCAATTCCGCCACTCCGGCAAGCCGCTCAATTATATTAGCACAAATCGCTTTGGATGTCAATACCATTTTTGAAATTATGCCGATTTTTTTATCGCTGTTGACACGCCTTTGTCTTTGAGCTATAATGTATTATATTGCAAAGAGGTGTAAATTATGAAATCAAAGGTGTATTTTACAAAAAGTCTCGACCCCTCGAAGGTGCTTTCACTTTACGAGCAGGTCGGTCGCGAGCTTTCGGGCAGAGTTGCGATCAAGCTCCACTCGGGCGAGCCGGGCAACCAGAACTTCCTCGGTCCCGACTTCTGGGCGCCGATAATCAACAAGGTCGACGGCACCGCGGTCGAATGCAATACCGCGTACGACGGCACCCGCAACACGACCGAAAAGCATCTCAAAACGCTCGAAGATCACGGCTGGAGCAGACATTTCAGGTTCGATCTGCTTGACGCCGAGGGTCACGACGTCGTGCTCGAGATCCCCGAGGGCAAGCGCATAAAAAAGAACTACGTCGGAAAAAATCTTATGAACTACGATTCCCTGCTCGTGCTTTCGCACTTTAAGGGTCACCCGATGGGCGGCTACGGCGGAGCGCTCAAGCAGCTCTCGATCGGTATCGCATCCTCGTTCGGCAAGGCGTATATTCACGGCGCGGGCGAGCCCGAAAAGATCTGGACCGCCGACCACGACTCCTTCCTCGAGTCGATGGCTGACGCGGCGAAGTCGGTCGTCGATATCTTCGGCGAAAACGTCGTTTACGTCAACGTTATGAAGAATATGTCGGTCGACTGCGACTGCTGCGCGGTTGCCGAGGACCCCTGCATCGCCGATATCGGTATGCTCGCCTCCACCGACCCGGTCGCTATAGACAAGGCGTGCCTCGACCTCGTTTACGCATCAGACGACCCCGGCAAGGACCACCTTATCGAGCGTATCGAATCCCGTAACGGACTCCTTACCGTCACCGCCGCCGAAAATCTCGGCATCGGCACCACAGATTACGAATTGATTGAAATATAGTTGCATCAACACAAAAAAACTACGTTTCCTGTCGAAACGTAGTTTTTTATTTGCTGAAAACGCTGTGTCTAACCGTTATTTTTATATGACTCGACGATTTCCTCGAGGCGAGCCTCGGTCTTTTCCTCAACGGCATCGAGTGCAGAAACGAATGTGCCCTGCTGTGCCTTAAGCATATCCTGAACGGTTCTGAACACGTCGAGGTTATATATCTCGGCAAGCTCGCAGGTACGGGTAGCGAAGATGATGTCAAGCATACGCATCGAATCGTCGTCGCGCGCGATCTGATACTGAAGCGTCTGCTCATAGTAAACGGGGGTGAGCTTTGCGTGCGAAACGGCGGAAAGCGCCTCAATAAAGAGCCCCGCAAGCTCGAGATCCGATTCCTGAACGTAGCTGGGAACGACGATGCAATTTGCCGACCAGCAGCCTATCTGCGAAACGTAGTTGTCCTGATCGTCGTCGTACATCGGGCAGGGAAGAACGCCGAAATCGCTTTCCATATCGCGGATATTGTCGAGATTGAGGATCGCGTCCATGAAGAACAGAAGTCTGTCCGCCTTGAATTCGGGGACGATAACGTCGGCAACGGGAACCTGGCTCTGACCGAAATAATCGTTAGCCGAGATAAAGCCGCTCTGAGGATCCTTGAAGTACTCCTGCGCGTCGTTGATGACCTTTATAGCTCTTTCGTTGTTGACCGCAAGCATCGGGAAGCCGTCCTCGTCGAGGTCGACTATCTTTTCGTCCGCGCCGGTGAGCATATTATATATCGCACCGTCCTGACCCGCAAGTCCGTTGACGTCGCCCGCGTCGCAGATATTGTTGCCGTTGAGGTCCTGATAGACCGACTTCGCCATCTCGTACATAACGTCCTGAGTCCAAGCCATATCGTCCACCATCGCGTAAAGAGAGTCGTAGCCGTAGGACTCGGCGATGCCGTTCGCCTCGACCATCTTTTTGTTGAACGCAACGAAGAAGGTAGCGTCCTTGTTGACAGTGCCGATGTCGCCGATAGCGAAATAGCACTTACCGTCGACCGTAACGGCGTCGTTGAACGCCTGACACCACCATTCACGCGAAAGATCAATGTTGGGAACCTTGTTGAGATCGTACAGCAGACCCTCGATGGAGAGCATTCCCGCCTCTATCGTGCAGGGCATCGCGATAAGATAATCTCCGCCGCCGCTCAGGGCGTCCTGCTGCATTTTTTTGTACATATCGCCGCCGTAGCGCGACCAGGTGTAAATGACCTCCTCCTCAACGGTGATGCCGAGCTGCTCCTCGACAAGACGGGTGCATTCCGCCGCGGTATTAAGCACCGCGCTTGCATTTTCGGAGGAATACATGCTGTTGCTTTCGGGCTGGATCTGATGCGTGCCGATGCCCTGTGCAGTCGCCGTGGTGAGCACTCGCACGGTCTTGCCCGAATAATCGACGTCCTCGGGAAGCTCAAGCCCGAAGAAGCCCTCGTCGCCGGTGCTGAGCGCATCCTTGGAGCCATCGTCGTTCTTACCGTCACAGCCGACGGCGGAAAGACAAAGCATCGCTGTCATTAAAGTGATGAGAAGAAGCGAAATTACGCGTTTTTTCATAGTTACAGCCTCGCTTTAAATTAATTGAGCATAAGTCGGTTTTTCTTCAGCACGTTGATTATCGGGGGGATAACGATGAGCTGAAGCAGGATACCGGGGATGCTGTTGAGCACGGTGTTGCCCCAGATGAGCGAAAAGCCGATGGTGCCGCTTCCGAGCCCCAAGAAAATGAGCACGAAGGTTACGAGACCCCAAACGATCCTTCCGCAGACCATCGCGGTGATAAGCTCGACGTAAAACAGGAAAAGGTTCTTGTCAAGGCTCTTGTAAAGAATACCCGCGATAAACGCGTAGGTCGCAAGCTCAAACGCCATTGCGAACGCGGTGGGCATAAGCACGGGCGACGCAAAAAGGATCGAGCGCAAAATCGGCGCCGCGGCACCGACTGCCATACCCCAGCTCGGCCCGCAAACGAAGCCGCAGATTATAACGGGCAGATGCATCGGCAGCAGCGACACACCGAAGGGCTTTATCTGTCCGAGCAAAAACGGAAGCAGTATAGCCAATGCAAGAAACATCGACGAATAGAGAAGCCGCGCAACAGCGGCACTTTTTCCTCTTGCCATATTTAACTCCTAAATACGTTTTAATACGCAAATTATACCATTATCCGCCTTTATTTGCAAGCCTTTTTTGATATTTGAGCCCCTTCTCGGGAAAATTATTAAAAATCGGTGAATTGCATTGAAAAACGAATACGTTTTTGTTATAATGTCGGATGTATAATTATAAGACGGAGAAAACAAATGCTGTTCGGCAGACACATCAACAAATACTACTTGAAATACCTCCCCTGGCTTCTGCTCGGCGTACTGTCGCTCGTGCTGGTAGACTATATGCAGCTCGTCGTGCCCGAGATCTACAGAACCGTCATCAACGGACTCAATAACGGCTTTGTCGTAGAAAACGGAGTCGAGATCCCATTCGATATGGATTTCCTCCTGGACAGAGTCTGCAAGCCCCTGCTTTTCGTCATCCTTGCGATGATATTCGGCAGATTTCTTTGGAGAATATGCTTCTTCGGCGCGGGCATACGTATCGAAACGGCGCTTCGCAACAGAATGTTTGACCGTTGCCGCGAGCTCGATCAGGACTACTATCAGCACAACAAGGTCGGCAACCTGATGTCGCTCTTCACCAACGACCTCGAAACGGTTCAGGACTGCTTCGGTATGGGCATAATGATGTTCTTCGACGGCGTGCTTCTCGGCGTGCTTGCGCTGGTCAAGATGTTCAGGATGGACTCTCTGCTTACCGGCTTTGCGATGATACCGATGGTGATACTCCTCGTCGGCGGTATGATACTCGGAAAATACCTCACCCTGAAATGGGAAAAGCGCCAGGCGGCGTTCTCCTCACTCTCCGACTTCTCGCAGGAAAGCTTCGCGGGTATTGCGGTTATCAAGGCGTTCGTAAAGGAAGCCAAGGAGCTGCTCGCCTTCCGAAGGCTCAACAAGGATAACGAAGACGCAAACGTCGAATACACCAAGCTGTCGGTCAAGCTCAATATCTGCGTTACCCTGCTTGTCGAATCGGTCATCTGCGTCATTCTCGGCTACGGCGGCTATCTCGTATACGTCGGCAGCTTCGACGCGGGTCAGCTCGTCGAATTCATCGGCTATTTCAGCGCGATCGTGTGGCCGATAATGGCCATTTCTCAGCTTATCGAAATGAATTCACGCGGCAAGGCGTCGCTCAAGAGAATCGGCGAGCTTCTCGACTCAACGCCCGACGTCACCGACAAAAGCGGCGTTATCGAGCCCGAGTCGATTTCGGGAAGCATCGAATTCAGAAACCTCACCTTCCGCTACCCCTCGGGGGAATACAACGTGCTTGACGGTATGTCGTTCGTGATAAACGCCGGCGAAAACGTCGGCATCGTCGGCAGAACGGGCTGTGGCAAAACCACCGTCGCCGACCTTATCCTGAGGACCTACAACGTCCCCGACGGAACCGTCTTCATCGACGGAAACGACATCAACACAATCCCCATAAAAACGCTTCGCGCACACGCGGCTTACGTCCCGCAGGATAACTTCCTGTTCAGCGACACCATCGCCGAAAACATCGCCTTTGCCTCCGACGGAAACGATATCGACGATATCCAAGGCGCGGCAAGGCTTGCCGACGTGCACGGAAATATCTCGGAATTCCCCGAGGGATATCAAACCGTTCTCGGCGAGCGCGGCGTGACCGTCTCGGGCGGACAGAAGCAGCGTATCTCCATCGCGCGGGCATTGATGAAGGACGCCGAGATACTCATACTCGACGACTCGGTATCCGCCGTCGACGTCAAGACCGAAAAGATCATTCTCGACAACCTCAGATCCACCCGCAAGGGCAAAACCACGATACTTATCGCGCACCGCATAACCACTATTGAAAATATGGACAAGATAATATTCATCGACGAGGGTAAAACCGTCGACGTCGGCACCCACCGTGAGCTTTACGACCGCTGTGCCGAATACCGCAATATGGTCGAGCTTCAGCGCCTCAACGCGCTCGAATCGATGATGTAAGGAGGAAAAAGAAATGTACGAATTTTATCCTCTTCTCACCGTCGGCGCGGTCATCGGCGTAATGTCGATCGTCTTCCTTATCGCCTGTTTCTCGATAAAGGACCGCAAGGAGGCTATCGGCTTTGACCGCAATATGAAGGACAGCGAGATAATCAAGCGCCTGCTCGTCTATGCGAAGCCCCACGCGAAAAGCTTCCTGCTCGTCTTTATCATTATGCTTTTCTCGATTTCCTACGACGTCATCTCCCCCACCCTCGTGGGCAACGTCGAGGAAATGATAAAGGACGATTTCGCGCTTAACGAGCTGATGTCCTACGTGCTTATCTATGCCGGCATCCTCATCGTTTCGCTCGTCTGCACCTACCTTCAGGCGATAATACTCCAAAAAACGGGACAAAAGATACTTTCTGCTCTGCGTGAGGACCTTTTCTCGCACATCGAAAGCCTTTCGCACAATCAGCTTCACACGATGCCTGTCGGCAAGCTCGTAACGCGTGTCACCAACGACACGAACGCCATTTCGATGCTGTTTACGAACATACTCGTAAACCTCTTCAAGAACGTGCTCGTCATCTTCGGTGTTGTCGGAGCGATGCTTATGCTCAATTACGGGCTGACGCTGATGGTGCTCTGCTTTGCCCCCTTCATCGTGCTGTTCACCGTCATCTTCCGTAAATTCTCGCGTAAGGCATACCGCGAGGTTAAGGACGGCACCACCGACATAAACACCTTCTTATCCGAAAATCTTTCGGGTATGAAGATCATTCAGATATTCAACCGCGAGGACCGCAAGATGGACGAGTTTGACGCCAAAAACGGCAAGCTCAGGTCGGCAAAGTTCCGACAGATGTTCGTCTTCGGCATCTTCCGCCCGATGGTGTATATGCTTTATATCACCTCGGTGCTCTGCCTCTTCTACCTCGGCGGCAGAGGCTATATCAAGGAGACCGTCTTCCTCGGACAGACGGTGACGGGCGGCATCGTCGTGTCGTTCTATATGTACATCAACAAGTTCTTCAACCCCATTCAGAGCCTTGCTGAGCAGTTCAACTGGCTGCAGTCGGCGTTCGCCTCGGCGGAAAAGATCTTCACAGTGCTCGATATCGTGCCCGAAATAACCGATTCTCCCGACGCTGTCGAGCTTGACTCTGTCGAGGGCAATATCGAGTTCCGCAACGTATGGTTTGCCTACAAGGACGAGGATTGGGTGCTCAAGGACGTCTCCTTCAAGGTCAACGCGGGCGAAACCGTCGCCTTCTGCGGCTCGACGGGCTCGGGCAAGACCACCATACTTTCCCTCATCTGCCGAAATTACGACATTCAGCGCGGACAGATACTCATTGACGGCATCGATATCAAAACGATAAAGATCGCCTCGCTGAGAAAGCACTTCGGGCAAATGCTTCAGGACGTCTTCCTCTTCTCGGGAACCATCCGCTCGAATATTATTCTCCGCGAGGAAAATATTGGCGACGAGGAGATCGAAAGAGCGTGTAAATACGTAAACGCCGACAAGATAATCGACAAGCTCCCCAACCGACTCGACGAGGAGGTCATGGAGCGCGGCGCGAACTTCTCGGCAGGTCAGCGTCAGCTCATCTCCTTTGCAAGAACGATAATCCATAAGCCCGAAATAATGATACTCGACGAGGCGACGGCGAATATCGATACCGAAACCGAAATACTCATTCAGGATTCGCTCGAAAGATTGATGAACGTCGGCACGCTGTTGATCGTCGCGCACAGGCTCTCGACCATCCGTAACGCCGATAACATCATCTATCTTTCGCACGGCGAAATAGTCGAAAGCGGAAGCCACGAGCAGCTTTTAAGCCTTAAGGGCAGATATTACGAGCTTTATAAGCTCCAGCAGGACAAGGCATTACTCACAAAATAAGGAAGGAGGCACCGATATGACGAAAACGCTCACGGCAATTATACGCTCTGCGCTCGGCGGAGAAGCGCCCGATATCGCGTCGGTCGACGTCAAGGCGCTTTATCGCCTTGCGAAAATGCACGACCTTTCGCATATCTTTGCCTATTCCCTGCCGACTCCCGCGACCGACGACCCCACGACCGAAAGGAATATGAAGCGTCAGATGCACCTTGCCATATACCGCCGCACTCTGCTTGACCGCGATCTCGAGCAGGTTTCACACCTCTTCGATTCCGAGGGCATAGACTATATCCCGCTCAAGGGCGCCGTCATCAAGACGCTTTATCCCGAAAGCTGGATGAGAACGAGCTGTGACAACGATATCCTCATTCGCGAGTCCGACCGCGAAAGGGCAAAATCGCTTCTCACAACAAAATTGGGCTACGTCGCGATGCACGATAAGGAAAAGGATATTTCCTTCAAAACGAAGACGCAGATGAATACCGAGCTTCATTTTTCGCTCTGCGAGGCAGACAACCGCGCCTACTCCCGTCTGTCGCGAGTCTGGGAGGATGCGACACTCCGAGAGGGCTCGCGATACACGCTCTCGAACGAGTTTTTTATGCTTTACCATATCGCGCACATGGCGACGCATATGCACGACGGCGGCTGCGGAATGCGCCCTTTTATCGATTTGTATCTTTTGGAAACGAAAATTGACTGCGACTCGGGCAGGCTTTACGAAATGCTCGACGAATGCCGTCTGCGCGAGTTTTACCAAGCGGCGTCACGCCTTTGCCGCGTCTGGCTCGAGGATGCAGAGCACAGCGAAACCACAAAAATGCTCGAGGAATACGTCGTTTCGGGCGGAAGCTACGGCACGCGGAGCAATATGGCGTCTGCACAGCAATCGCAAAGCGGCGGTAGAATGAAATACCTTCTTTCCCGCATATTTATGCCGAAGGACAAGCTCAGAAAGATATATCCGCAGATCGAAGCACGACCCTACCTTATTCCCTATTATCAAGTCAAGCGCTGGTGCAAGATGCTGAAGCGCGACACCCGAAAAATGGCGAAAAGCGAAATTTCGGGAAGCCGATCGAAAAACGATATATTCACGATTCTTAATCTGTAAGAGACTGTAAAGGCTCAAACGAGCTTTTGCAGTCTTTTTGTTTGAGCACTTAATATTCGTCTCCTTCTTTTTGTAAATCCGCATATACTGTACTGATAATTTCAAAAAGGATTGATGCGAATGCCCTTTGGTAACCTTGTTTTCACTCTTCGTACGGCGGTCGGCGCGCTGCCCGTCAACAACGGCTCGGTAACCGTCACCGATTCGCTCGGAAGCACCGTGTTTTACGAGTTCCTAACGGCGGCAAGCGACGGTCTCTCGCGCACGGTATCGCTTGAAGCCCCCTCACGCGCCCTCTCGCTCGAAAGTGACGAGCCGCTGCTCCCCTACTCGCTTTACGACGTTTCCGTCCGCGCCGACGGATGGTACCGGATGCAGATAATCGGCGTTCAGCTTTTCGAGGGAAGCACCACTCTGCTCCCCGTCGAGCTCGTGCCGCTTCCCGCAGGCATATCCTCCCCCGACGACGCCGACGTCATCGTAATACGCATCCCGGAGCACACCCTTCGCTCGGGCAGTCAGGGCGCGCCCTCACAGCCGACGTCGGGAAACGCTGCTCTGCCCGCCGTGAACATAATCGAGGGGGTCTATATCCCCGAAACCATAACCGTGCACCTCGGTCCTCCCGATTCCGACGAGCCGAACGTGACCGTCTCCTTCATCGACTACCTCAAAAACGTGGCAAGCAGCGAGATATACCCCACCTGGCCGACCGAATCGCTTCGGGCTAACGTCATCGCGCAGGCCTCGCTTGCTTTGAACCGAATTTACACCGAATGGTACCGAAGTCAGGGCTACGATTTCGACATCACGAGCTCGACCGCATTCGATCAGGCATTCGTCTACGGCAGAAACGTTTTCGAGGAAACGAGCGCCATCGTCGACGAGCTCTTCAACCGATATATCGTCCGTCCGAACAGCATTTCTCCGCTTTTCGCCTCCTACTGCAACGGCACGACGAGCACCTGCGCGGGACTGTCGCAATGGGGCACCGTCGCGCTTGCCGAAAGCGGGCAGACCAACGAGGAGATACTCGGCTTCTATTACGGAGACATCGAAATCACCGAAACCGACGACATCCGCACGCCCGAGGAGTCCTACCCCGGTGCACCCCTTCGGCCCGGTGACAGCGGCGACGACGTTCGGATAATTCAGGAGCAATTGAACCGCATCGCGATAAACTTCCCCCTGCTTCCGCTTATCGAGGTCAACGGAGTATATAACGAGCAGACCGAAAGCACGGTGCGCGAATTTCAGCGGCTTTTTATCCTGCCGACAACGGGAATCACCGACAAGGCGACCTGGTACCGCATTTCGCAGATATACGCATCGGTCAAAAGGCTTGCCGAAATAACGAGCGAGGGCCAGCGCGCGTCCTACAACAGTCAGCTCTACCCCGGCACCCCGCTTAGGCTCTATTCCCGTGGATCGGAGGTGCAGGAACTGCAGTTTTATCTCCAACGCATCAGCCGCTTCAACCCCGTCGTCGAATCACCCGAGCTCGACGGCATCTACGGCACGGGCACGCAAAACGCCGTGATATCGTTTCAGAACGCCTACGGGCTCTCACCGACAGGTATAGTCGCCGAAGCAGACTGGAACCGCCTCGTCGAGGTATACAACGGCACGCTCGATAACGTCGACGAGCCGCAAAACGGTATAACACCCGTGCCCTACCCCGGCTATATACTCGCAGTCGGCTCGCGCGGGGAATACGTTCGCTACGTCCAACAGCTTTTAAACGTAATCAATAACGTTTTCCTCACCATCCCCGAGCTTGCAGAGGACGGCATCTTCGGCAACGCGACAAGAGGCGCCGTCAACACCTTCGCCTCTCTCTTCGGGCTTCCGCAGAGCGGCAGAGTCGACGAAGCGCTGTGGAACAAGCTCAACGCGATATACGCGACGGTTCTGTCAGGCTGTATCTTTTCAAGCAGCGAAAGCGTCGGCGCCCGACCGTTTTCGGGGACAGAGCAACGCATCGGAAGCAGCGGAGCAGACGTCAGCTATATTCAGGAGCGTATCAACATCATCGCAGCAGCTATACCCTACGTTGGCACGCTTACCGTCGACGGGCTTTACGGCAGTGCGACCTCGAACAGCGTTTCAGCGCTTCAGCGCGTGTTCGGGCTGACCGAAAGCGGCACGGTAAACGAAACCACCTGGCTTTTGGTAAACTATATTACCGCTGCGGTCGTCAACGGCTGTCTGCCGACCGACGCAAGCGTTCCGTCATACCTGTCGGGTGCCGAGGCTCTGACCGCCTCTGCGTCATCTTCTTCCGCGTCTCCTGCTTCCCCGACACCTGCTTCCTTATCCTCCGTATCCGAGACCTGTTCTTCCCCTAACGCCGACCGCACGGCAAGCGTCAGGGTGTCCGAGCTCAAGGAGCTGATGAAGCAAAACGGAATCGCGGTGGGAAGCGGCCCGATGTTCGGCTTAAGGAGCCGACGCTCGCTCGCGCTCTGGCAGGCGATGCGCGGATTGGAGCCGACGGGACTGCCCGACAGCGCAACAAGGGCAAAATTGCTTGAAAACACAAATAATTCACATTAATTTTTCATCAAACACCATTATTTTGTGGGCTTTTTTATTGACAATAACCGTGGATGATAGTATAATTTCATAATAGCTTGAAAATCAGAAAAATCGCACGGTGCAGAATGAAAAACGGTCGTATCAACGAACCTGACGAAAAACGTCACGGAAAACTCACGCTAAAAAGAAAACGTATGATCGCTGTCGTTTCGCTGATCATCACGCTGGCAATAATGCTCTGGCTCGGTTGGTATATCACGAGGGTCATTCAGCATTCGATGGAAAGCGACGGCGGAATAAGAAGCGCGGCGGAGAATTTTCGCGAATTCATCCGAGGCTATGGCGGATTGGGCTGGGTGGTCGCGTTCGGGATACAAATACTTCAGGTGATGATCCCGACGATACCCGGTGAGTTCATCGAGGTCGGTATGGGACTTTGCTTCGGCTGGCTCGGCGGCGCGCTGATATGCCTTGTCGGCGGCGCGATAGGCTCTGCGCTGCTGATGCTTCTCATCAAGAAATACGGCACCAAGGTCGTCGAGCTGTTCGTGTCGGTCGACCGCATAAACGAAATGCGGTTCATCAATAACGAAAAGAAGCTAAAGCTGACCGTGTTCATCTTCTATCTCATCCCCGGCACACCGAAGGATGCACTGATCTTCTTTTTCGGGCTTACACGGATAAGCATCTGGGACTTTTTGTGGATACAGACGCTCGCGAGGATCCCCTCGATAATCACCTCGACCGTCGCGGGACACCTCGCAACGAATCAGCAGTTCACGGCATCGGTCATCATCTTCGCCGTCACGGGCGTTTTCGCCCTGCTCGGTATGCTTATTTACCGCAAAATACTTTCCTCAAAGCAATCACGCGAGGAAAAGACAGATAAATAACAAGGATTAGGTCAAAAATATGGCAGTTACGATTCCCGAAGGATACTCCCCCGTACTGAATATACGCCAGACAGAGGTTGCGATCAAAAAGGTCAAGGACTTTTTCGAGCGCGATTTGGCGATCCAGCTCAACCTCACCCGTGTCTCGGCTCCCCTCTTCGTCGATGCGTCGAGCGGTCTCAACGACAACCTCAGCGGTGTCGAGCGTCCCGTCGCCTTCGATATCAAGGGCATGAGCGGAAACAACGAAATAGTTCAGTCGCTCGCGAAATGGAAGCGAATGGCTTTGGGTGAATACGGCTTCCTCCCCGGCGAGGGACTCTACACCGATATGAACGCCATCCGCCGCGACGAGGAGACCGACAACATCCATTCGGTATTCGTCGATCAGTGGGACTGGGAAAAGGTCATCACGGCAGAGCAGCGCTGCTTCGACACGCTCAAGCGTGCCGTCAAGCAGATCTATACCGCGCTCCGCCACACCGAAACCTATATTGCCGAGGACTACGACTTCGTGGGCAAATTCCTGCCCGAAAAGATAGCCTTCATCACCGCGCAGGAGCTTGAGGACGAATATCCCGACCTCACCCCGAAGGAACGCGAATACGCGGCTGTAAAGAAGCACGGCGCGGTATTCCTCACCCAGATCGGCGGCGCCTTGAAGTCGGGAAGCAAGCACGACGGACGCGCGCCCGACTACGACGACTGGACGCTGAACGGCGATATAATCGTTTACTATCCCGTCCTCGACATCGCGCTCGAGCTTTCGTCGATGGGCATCCGCGTCGACGCCGAAGCGCTCAGACATCAGCTTTCGGTTTCGGGCTGTGAGGACAGAGCGTCGCTCCCCTTCCACAAGGCGTTGCTCGAAAACAAGCTTCCGCTTACCATGGGCGGCGGCATAGGTCAGTCGAGAATGTGTATGTTCTTCCTCCGCAAGGCGCACATCGGCGAGGTACAGTCGTCGCGCTGGGAGGAAAAGGATATCGCACTCTGCAGAGAAAACAACATTCATTTGCTTTGATATTATGATACTTACTTTTAATTCCGTCTCGGAAACGGTGGGAGAAACCCCGTTGATCGAGCTTAAAAACCTCAAAAAGGAATTGAACCTCAAGGGCAATATTTTAGCCAAGGTCGAGGGGATGAACCCCGCGGGCTCGGCAAAGGACAGAGTCGCGCTTTATATGATCGAGGACGCCGAAAAGAGCGGAGTCATAAGAGAGGGCGCGACAATAATCGAGCCTACGAGCGGTAATACCGGCATCGGGCTCGCGGCTGTCGCCGTTCCCAAGGGTTATAGGGTCATCATCGTTATGCCCGACAATATGTCGGAGGAGCGCAAGACGCTGATGCGCGCATACGGCGCGGAGCTGGTGCTTACCAACGGCAGGTTCGGTATGGCAGGATCCATCAAAAAGGCGCGCGAGCTTCACGAGGACATCGAAAACAGCTTCATTCCCGATCAGTTCAACAACCCCGTAAACGTAAAGGCGCACTATGAAACCACGGGACCCGAGATCTGGCGCGACAGCGACGAAAGCATCGAAATACTCGTTGCGGGCGTCGGCACGGGCGGCACGATAAGCGGCGTCGGCGCATATTTGAAGGAACAAAACGAAAACGTCAGGGTCGTTGCGGTTGAGCCCGCAGGCTCGCCCGTCATCTCGGGCGGCGTGGCGGGAAAGCACGGCTTGCAGGGCATCGGCGCGGGCTTTATCCCGACCATACTCGATCTCAGCGTCATCGACGCCGTCTCGACCGTAACCGAGGACGAGGCGTACGCCGCGGCAAGACTGCTTGCAAAATGTGAGGGACTGCTTTGCGGTATTTCCTCGGGCGCGGCGCTTCACACGGCGATCGAGCTGGCAGACTCTGAAGAAAACGAAGGAAAAAACATCGCTGTAATTCTGCCCGACAGAGGTGACAGATACCTCTCCACCGAGCTTTTTAAATAGGAGAAAATTATGGACTACAAAAGAATCCTGACGATTCAGGATATTTCCTGCTTCGGTCAGTGCTCGCTCACCGTCGCACTTCCCATCCTTTCGGCGTGCGGTGTCGAAACCGTCATCCTTCCCTCTGCCGTGCTTTCCACCCACACAGGCGGCTTTACCGGATTTACCTTCCGTGACCTTTCGGATGATATCCCCAAGATCGCCGCGCATTGGAAAAGCGAGGGCATCGATTTCGACGCGATATATACCGGCTACCTCGGCTCTATCAAGCAGATCGATATGGTAACCGATATCTTCAATACGCTTTCGCGCCCCGATTGCATCAAGATCGTCGACCCCGCGATGGCTGACAACGGCAAGCTCTATTACGGCTTCGATCAGGCATATGCCGACGCGATGACGAGACTTTGCAGAGAAGCCGACCTCGTGCTTCCGAATATCACCGAGGCTTGCTTTATGACGGGCGTCGAATATAAGGAAAGCTACGACGAATCTTACGTAAAAGAGGTGCTTTCGGCACTTGAGGACGCCGGTATGCCCAACGTCGTGCTCACGGGAGTAAGCTATAACGACGAAACCACAGGCGTTATCGTAAAGAAGGGCGATAGACTCGATTACTACACCCACCGTAAAATGCCTATCGGAAGCCACGGCACGGGCGATATATTCGCAAGCGCGTTTTCGGGAGCGTTGCTTCGCGGCAACAGCGAGCTTGACGCGGCACGCATCGCGGCAAACTACACGCTCAGATGCATCGAAAACTCGCAGGGCGACGAAAGCCACCGCTACGGCGCGAAGTTCGAAACTGCTATCCCCTATCTTATCGAGGAATTGAACAAATAACCAAAAGGGACCTCTGCAAAAGGGTCCCTTTACGTTTGCAAAAAAGGAGAGGAACGTTTAGCGAGGCTTCTCATAAGGATATTTAAGAAAAATACCGGCAGTGTGAAAACTGTCGGTATTTTCTGTTATTTCTTTTCGATAGGAATCCAAATTTCAATGGTTCTGTCAGCATAACCACCAACGATACCCCAGTGGTAAACAGCGAGCTCAGGTGCATTGATCAACTGATATTCCTCATTTGAGAGCCATTCCGCAGCAATTTGCTTACGAATATCGAAATATTCCGGAATAGGCATTCTCTGTTTCTCGGTTTCAAAAACAGCATACGTTCTTTCGGGGATAACGATCTCTTCAAACTTGAATCTGTCCATAAAATCTATTCCCGTGACATTGCTATTGTATAGGTTATCACGTTCGTAATTATCTGTTGTGGCAGCGATATAGAAATCATATCCGTCATCATTCATATTTGTAAGAACGCAATAATCAGAAAGCTTGTCGTTTGCCATTCCTTTAAGCATCCACTGGTGTGCTCTGGTGGTAATGAAGAAATCTACTTCTTGCTTATGACGCAGCTCATCGTATGGGGTGCCTTCAAAACGTCTTTTGTAACCGAGAAGAATCATTTTGGGTTTTGTTTCAATTCGATAATTCATAATTGTACCGCCTTCCAAAGAAAATTTAAGTACAAGACGGGAGAAGGACTTTAGATTACTACCGTCATTACGAGCCTGTGACGGCAATATACCGTGGAACTTCTGAAATGCTTTTGCAAAGCTGTCCGGACTTTCATAGCCGTACTTCAGCGCAACATCGATAACCTTTACATCACTTGTGGCCAGCTCCGTACCGGCAAGCGAAAGCCTGCGATTCCGGATATACTCGCCGATGGTGAAACCGCAAAGAATACTAAACACACGTTGGAAGTGATAACTTGACGAAAAGCTTTGTGCCGCGACCGTCTCGTAATCAATCGTTTCCGTCAGATTGTCTTCGATATAGTCGATAGCCTTTTGCAATCCAATGATCCAGTCCATATTGCCCCTCCTTGTCTGCCTTTATTCTATCAAAAGGCGATTTTTATTTCCCGATTTTCCGTGCTGAATATAATCGGTTCGAAGAACCAGCATCGCCTTTGTCAGTACAACTGCTGACATGGGCTAACCCATACCCTTATTATGATAACATATTAAGCGATATTGTTCAAGTTTTATTCCGACTTCGTCGGAGTGATATTATTGCATTCGCAATAGTGTTATTGAAACCAAATGGTTTCAGTGTTATTTTATTCGCCAAACTCGGCGAAGCCGAATACCACTATGCAAAGCATAATAAAACTGCGAAGCAATATAACTCGCCGTAAGTGTTTACGGCGAATAAAACTGCGAGACTTCCTTATGGGAAGTCTCGCTACGTCCTCTCCTTTTTATATGACTTCTTATACGTATTTTTTTATTTCATCGACCGTTTCCGCAATATAGGTGGCACCCGCGCTTTCGAGCTCAGCTCTGTCGCCGTAGCCGAAAAGCACGCCGAGCGAGTCGATGCCGTTCTCACGCGCACCGTTGATATCCTGCGCTCTGTCGCCCACCATAAGGCAAAGCGATCTGTCGGTGATGCCGAGCGAGTCAAGCGCGTATGCGATAACGTCCGCCTTCCTGCTTCGCGTGCTGTCGAGCGTCGCGCCCGCCGCAAGGTCGAAATACGAAAATATTCCGAAATGCTTCAGTATCTCGTGTGCGAAAATTTCGGGCTTGCTCGTCGCAAGGATCACCGTTTTTCCTTGCGCCTTAAGACCTTCAAGCAGCTCGGGCACACCGTCGTATATCTCGTTTTCGTAGATTCCCGTGGGCTTGAAATACTCGCGATAATAAGCGACCGCCCGATTTGCGTCCTCCTCCGAAAAGCCGTAATAACTCATAAACGAATCAACCAGCGGCGGACCGATGAATTTATAAAGCTCACTTCTGTCGGGTACGGTTATCGAAAATTTGTCGAGCGCGTACGCGACCGAATTGGTGATCCCCATTCCCGGGTCGGTCAAAGTGCCGTCAAGGTCGAAAAGTATGTATCGGTACATTTAATGCTCCTTGATTCTGTATTCAAAAAGATCGAATTGCGAAAATCCCATATCACGCAGAAGCGATATACTGTATTCGCGGTCGGATTCGTCGTTTATACCCTTGATAAGCGGAATTCTGACGGTTATTCTTTCGCTCCCGACCGCAGAGATAAGATACCTCAGGTTTTCAATTACCTGCTTGTTGTCCCTGCCGGTATAGCCGAAATAAATGTCGGGATCCATGTCCTTGATATCGACGAAAAACTCATCGATCACAGATGCCGCCGTCTTCACGGCATCAAGAGGAACGTTGAGGCTCGTTTCGGCGCAGATATGCCATCTGTCGCCGCAAAGTGCACGGAACTCCCTGATAAAATCGGCATAAAGAAGCGGCTCGCCGCCACCGAAGGTGACGCCGCCGTTCGTCGAAACGAAATAAAGATCGTCGATCTTCACTTTGTCATAAAGCTCCTGCGGAGTAAGCTCGAGCGTTTTTGTGCCGTCCTTGAAGGAATGCGGATTGATGCAGTATTTGCACCTCAGCGGACAGCCGTAAAACCCGCAGAGCGTCGTGACGCCCTGACCGTCGGTCTGTATCCTGTGCCGCGAGACCGCGATAAAGCGCGCTTTATTCATCTTCGCCGACAGGCTCCATATCGCCCATAATATCCTCGATCGGAACGTCGCCCATCAGCGGCTCCTCCTCAACGAGCACGTATACGTCGGTCACGTTACCCTCGTCATCGTACCAAACCTCGATGCGCGAATCTCCCTGAAGCACGAATACCGTGCGGCAGTAATCGCGTGCGTCGATATATTCCTGCCAATGGTAGTCGATGTGCTCGCGGGTCCAACCCTCAAACGCCTGCTTCGCTTCATTATTGTTCATAGCGGCAACGTCGTTGATATCAACGTCGAACGCAGCAAAATCGCCCATTATGTCGCCGTAAGGATCGCTTATTTCGGGCGGTTCGGGCACAAGAATGCCCGCGGTAGCAGACTCCTCGTAAGAAGGCTCGCCCATCAGCTCGGGCTCCTCGCCCATAGTGTCGCTCGTATAGGGCATTTCGCCCACTACCTCGACGATCTCGCCGTCGATAATATCCGAAACCTTGCCGTCATCGGACTTGCTGCCTCCTACGTTGGATTCGACCAAGCCTTCATCTATCGCCACGTCGCCGTCGACCGACTTAGGGCCTCTGCCGAGCTCCGACAAAAGCTCGGGCGTACAGCCGGTTGCCGCAAGAGTGATGCCCGCTGCAATGCCCGCAACGGCTATCCTTTGACCGAGCGAGTGCTTCTTTTGAAGCTCGCGCTCGAGAAACCTAACCTCGGCCTCACACTTGGGGCAGGTCCCGAGGCAATCGCCCTTGTATTTACATTCGGTAGTGATATATTCAATACCGTTTTCTTCTGCGATCCTTTTGCGGATATCCTTAAGTATCCTGCACCTGTTCTTTCCGTTCATGATGTCCATCCTTTCTCAGCCTATCAATCCAAGCATTCCGTAAGTAATTGCGCCGAAATCTTCGGAAAAGGAATTAAGCATCATCAGCACCCTGCTCGAGACGTATCGCCCGCCCTCGCTGTCGCATCCCGTAACTATGCACATGTAATCGACTCCGTTTTCGCGATACAGCGTGATAAGGCACTTGCCCGCGTCGCCTGTCGATCCGGTCTTCATGCCGAAAACCGATTCCTCGTAAAGCGGAAAATCGGGATGCATAAAGAAGTTGGTATTGTGCCAGATCGGGCTTTCGTCGCCCTCAATAGGCGAGCGTATCATCGAACGCGAGGTTATCTCGAAAATCGCGTCGACCTCCGTAACGTAAGCCGCGATGACCGCAAGATCGGCAACAGTGGTGTGCTGACCGTAGGTGTCGTAGCCGTCGGGAGAGTAAAACCGACTGTTTTCGAGTCCCAATCCGTCGACAAAGTCGTTCATCATACCGCAGAAATACTCCACTGCATCCGAATCGCTCAGCTCCTCGCCCGAGTCGTACCTCGCAACGTTTACGGCAAGCGTATACGCCGCGTCGTTGCCCGAGCGCATCAGAAGCCCGCACATAAGGTCGTAAACGCTGAGTCTCATCCCCTTTTTCAGTCCGCAGACCGACGAGCCGGGGCGCACCATATCGAGCTCACTCCCGACGGTAAGTACCGTGTCGGGAGACAGGCTCCATACAACGACAGAGGCGGTAACGAGCTTGGTAAGGCTCGCGGGGGCAATGATCCTTTCGGCATTGCGCTCGTAAACGCATTCAAGCCCGTCGACACGGTAAAGCCCCATTTGAGGGGTCGACTCAAACGCGTCGTAGGGGTGCGGCATTTCCAGCTCGGCAAAATAATCTGATACCGAGCGCTCTGCCGTGACGCTTGCGGGAATCGATATGACCGTCGCGATTGCCAGAATCAACGCGACTGCTTTCAGGTATCGCAACGGGATCCCCTTCCTTTCAACAGCTTATACGAAAAAGAATGAAAAAACACTCATAAGCTTATAAAAACAAAGCCTATTTAGACCTTGTGCTTATAAAAAACCTGCGGAGAAAACTCTCCGCAGGTATATGGTGACCAAATTATGCCTTGTTGTTGCAGCCGAGAACGTTAACGAGCTTGTGCTTAACGAGCGACTTGATGTTAGCGCGTGCGGGGCTGAGGTACTGTCTCGGGTCGAAATGCTCGGGATACTGAGCGAAGTGCTCACGGATAGCAGCGGTCATTGCGAGACGAAGGTCGGAGTCGATGTTGATCTTGCAAACTGCCATGGAAGCTGCCTTGCGGAGCATATCCTCGGGAATACCGATAGCGTCGGGCATTCTGCCGCCGTTAGCATTGATGATGTTAACGTATTCGGGAATAACGGAGGAAGCGCCGTGGAGAACGATCGGGAAGCCGGGAAGTCTCTTTTCAACCTCTTCGAGAATGTCGAAGCGGAGCTGGGGCTTCTGACCGGGCTTGAACTTATATGCGCCGTGAGAGGTACCGATAGCGATTGCGAGAGAGTCAACGCCGGTCTTTTCAACGAATTCCTGAACCTGATCGGGATCGGTGTAGGAAGCGTCCTTATCGGAAACGTTAACTGCATCCTCAATACCTGCAAGACGGCCGAGCTCGCCTTCAACGGAAACGCCGTGAGCGTGAGCATATTCAACTACCTGCTTGGTAAGAGCGATGTTGTCCTCGAAGGAGTGGTGAGAGCCGTCGATCATAACGGAGGTGAAGCCGCCGTCGATGCAGGACTTGCAGAGCTCGAAGGTGTCGCCGTGGTCGAGGTGGAGAGCGATGGGAAGACCGGTTTCTTCGATAGCAGCTTCAACGAGCTTTACAAGATAGGTGTGGTTAGCATACTTTCTTGCGCCGGAGGAAACCTGAAGAATAAGGGGAGCGTTTTCTTCCTTAGCAGCTTCGGTGATACCCTGGATAATTTCCATGTTGTTTACGTTGAACGCACCGATAGCGTAGCCGCCCTTATAGGCTTTTTCAAACATTTCTTTTGTTGTTACGAGAGGCATTTTGAAATCTCCTTTAGTTACAATATTTTCATGCATAGTTAGTTTAGCTTTTTTACACTCAAAAGTCAATACGATTTTGAAAATTAGCTCATTTTTTTGCCCGAAATGTCATAACTCCCGAGAAACGGCGAAGAAAAAATGCAAGTGTTTCAAAAAAGATATGATTTTTTTCGTCCGTAAAGTAAAAAAAGCATTGCATTGAACGCTTTAATGTGCTAAAATCATATTGTCGCAAAGCATTATTTAATCAGGAGGAATATACAATGACAAAGCGCATTCTTTCAATAGCACTCGCGTTGTTTATGGTACTGTCGATCGCACCGCTTACGGTTTTCGCGGTCGAGACTCATTCCCACGCAATGTGCGCCGATTGCTCGACCACCGATGGCGAGCAGCTCGAATTCACCCCGTACGACGGCACCACAGACTATACGTCCGATGCCAACGTCTATCTTACCGAGGATCTGGTCTTTGACAGCACCTTTTGCGTTGTGGTTTCGGAGGGTGCAACGTTGAACCTCTGTCTCAACGGTTATTCCATCATCCAGAACGACGCCAACTATTATGTGGCATTCGTCTTATCGGGCGCCACTTTGAATATTTGCGACTGCACATCCGGCAGCGATAACGGCATACGCTGCAACGGTAATGGCGCCGTAACAAACTACGGCAGCACAAGCCTTTACGGAATCGATATTAAAGGTACGAGCTCTGCCGTATACTGTACGGCAGATTCAACGACCACGCTCGACAGCTGCCGTATACACGATTGTGCAGACTCCGCTATAAAGACAACGAACGACTCCCCTAAAACAATCAACGTTAAAAACTGTGAGATATTCAACAACGAAGCGTATAGCGGCGCAGGCATTTATACTCAAAGCAACGTTACGCTGAACGTTACCAACACAAAGCTTTACAACAACAAGGCAAGCGCCTCGGGCGGCGCGATCTACTCGAAGAAATCCTTCGTCACGCTTGACGGATGCGAAATTTACGGCAACAGCGCAGTCGATTTCGGCGGAAGCGCATATTTTTCGGAATGCGTCCCCACCTTTATCGACACCAAGATCTACGGCAACTCGTCCTCGGACTACGGTCTGTTCATTGACGATGAGGCTGTTCTTGCAGGCGGTGTCATCGTTATCAGCGATAACGTCAAGAACGGCACCTACAACGAAGAAAAGGGAATTTACGAAGGAAGCGAAGCGCTTAACCTGCGTTTCAACGATCAGATGGGCGCCCTCACCGTTTGCGAAGAATTGGGCGTGGGCAGCAAAATATGCCTTGACTTAAATACACACAAAAACGAATACGTTGCAGCTCCCGACGGAGCAAGCCTTACCACCCTCGAAGGTATGGAAAAATACTTCTTCACAGATGCGCAGGATAAGATAATGACCTGTGACGACAACGGCAACATCGTTGCAATCAAGCTTGTCACGCACGCCCCCACTGCCGATGAGCCTTACGTAGAGATCGACGAGCGTTTTGTCGATTCGGCGACCTTTGAATGGTATGAAGACGGCGAGCTCATCGCGGATGCAACCGGCAGCTCCATCACTCCCGAGGCAAACAAGAGCTACAAGGTGATCGTTTCTATAGGCGATAGCGAGATCGAATACAGCTTCAGCACCGTTCCCTACGTCGATCGCCAGCCCTCGTTACTCAAACCCACCTTTGAAGTGTATCCCAATAATCTGGTCGAGACCTACAAGTGGTACGAGACCGCACTTACCGAAAAGCTCTTCACGAATGAAAATGCTTCCAACGTTTGCTCGACCTGTGAAACCGACGTCACCTCCACGTACGATCCCGCAACCGGACTCTGGACGGGTGCGAAGCGCTGCGACGCAGGCGACGGACACGAGCTGTTCTATTTCGAGATCGAATTGAAGGAAGGCGACGTCGTTTATTTCGACTGCCCGCCCGAAATAACCGAGCTTATGCTCTTCGACCCCGACAGAACCTCGGGACACACTCCCTCCTACAGCATGGTAGGCAACGTTATGGTATTCGTATCCGATAACGATGCGACCTATATCGTCTCCGCAAACACCCCCTCGCTCGATTCCAAAATCAAGGCGTTTATGATCGAGCAAAACGAGCCTTCTCTTGTCGAGGGCGAATCCGAAAACACCTTGAATAATATGACAGTCGGCTACCTGTACCGCTGCGTAGCAGACTTCGGCAACGACGTCACACTCGGCTCCAACAGCTTCCGTGTGATCCCAACCGTCATTTCTCAGCCCTACGCGGAATACCCCACCTTCGTCGTAACCTTCGCGAACGAAGCGAAATATCAGTGGTATGCAATAAATGACGACGAATCCGTAACTGCAGTAGAAGGCGAAACCACCGACACGCTCTCTGCGCTTGAATACGGCAAGAGCTATTACTGCGAAGCCTCCTTCCCCTTCGGAATGAACGTCGAGTCCGACGTAATTTCGACAATACCCGACATAATCAAGCACCCTACCGTTACACGCCCCACCTTCGAAGTAACCTTCGAGGACAGCGCTAAGTTCCAATGGTACGAATCGCCTTTCGTATACACAAGCCTTAACGATTCCGACGTATACGATTCGGCAGCAAGCTACGATGAGGATACCGAACGCTGGACCGGCTACGTGGCAAATTCCTTTGAATCTGCGGATGCTACCATATATGAAGTCGAATGGTTCGAGGTATACCTCAGCAAGGGCGAGGTTTTAAAGATCACCCTCGACGACGCGTCTGTTATTTCCACCGACGATAAATTCTATTTCAATCTCTTCTACGAAGCCTACACCGAATCGGTTGCCCCCGGGGCTGACGGCAAGACCTACGTATTCGAGGCTCCCGAAAGCGATTACTACTATCTTTACAGTTACACTATTGACGAAGCAGTAACCGCTAAGTTTGAAGTCTCCGAATACGACTTCGAGCCCATCGAGGGCGAAACCGATAAGACCTTAAGCAACATCAAGTACAATTATCTGTATGTTTGTGCCGCAACCTATCCGGACGACACGATTCTCGAGTCGGATCTCCTGCGCGCAAAGGGCGAAATCATCAAGCAGCCCACCGCAAAGGATCCCACGATTGAGGTTACCTTTGAGGATAAGGCGGAATATCAGTGGTACGAGTCCGAGCCCGAATTCGTCACCATCGATGACACCTACGTAGATTACATCGACGCCTCCTACGACGAGGAAACCGGATACTGGACCGCAAGTGACGACGAAGGAAACGATTACTACGGCATCACCGAATACTCGGCGGGGTGGTTTGATATATACCTCGAAAAGGGAGACGCAGTGATCGTCACCTTTGAGGATCCCTCCGCCATTTCGATCGACAGTGAATTCCGCTTCTATTCTTATGAAGAAGGTTATTCAATATACGTGCGCCCCGCATACGAAGGGACTTACATCTTCGAGGCTCCCGAAAGCAGCAGCTATGAGCTTTACAGCTACGCGCTGACACCCGAAATAAGCGCGCGCTTTGAATTCGTGTCCTTCGAAAATACAGCGCTTGATGGCGAGACCGAAAAGACGCTTTCCGATTCCGCCCTCACTCTCGGCAATTACTACGTATGCGTTGCAACGTATGAAGACGGCGCGGTTCTTACCTCCAACACCTTCGTCGCTGCTCCCGTGATAACCAAGAATCCCACCTCCGACAACCCGAGTGTCGAGGTCTACTTCGAAAATGCGGACATCGAATATCAGTGGTACTTCAATGCGGGCAACGGCGAAGAAATCACCGAGGAAAACGCATCCTCTGCGCATTACAGCGACTCCGAAGGCGACCCCTCCTACTACGACGAAGAAAACGGCTACTGGGTACCCTCGCTTTATAAAACCGAAGAATACGGCGACGCTGAACACTACGAATTCGACATCTTTGAAATCGAGCTCAAGGAGGGCGACGTTCTCACCATTATCCCGAGCGACGAGATCAAATACAGGCTTATCTATTCGTTGGCAACGAATTCTTACGTAAACGACGATTGCTGGACCTACAATAACGGCGTTTACACCTTCACAGCTCCCTCTGATGACACTTACAGCTTCTACGTAGAAACATTTGCAAAGGATATCACCTTCAAGGCATATTTGGGCGAATTCGAAGAAGCGGTCGCTATCGAGGGCGAAACCGAAAAAACGC
>JAFXDO010000059.1 GCA_017563195.1 Clostridia bacterium
TCCCTCGACCGGTATCCACTCCAACGGCTTTTCGCTTTGCCGCAAGGTGTTCGATATCGATAATAATAACCCCGAGCTTTATAAGCCCAATGCCGAACTCGGCGGCAAGACCATCGCAGAGACCCTCCTTGTTCCCACCAAGATCTACGTTAAGCCGGTCCTCGCGCTTATCGAGGCTTGCGACGTAAAGGGCATCTCTCATATCACCGGCGGCGGCTTCTACGAAAACATTCCGAGAAGCATTCCCGACGGACTCGGCGCAAAAATCGAAAGAAGCGCAGTACGCGTTCTTCCTATCTTTGATCTTATTGCCAAGACCGGCAATATCGGCGAGCGTGATATGTTCAACACCTTCAATATGGGTGTCGGTATGAGCGTTGTTGTTCCCGCAGGCGACGTCGAAAAGGCACTTGAGGTTCTCAAGGCAAACGATATCGACGCATACGTTATCGGCGAGATCGTCGAATCCGAAAACAAGATCACCATCGTATAATAGCTTTTACAATGACATAGGCGGCGAAGAACCGCCTATGCCTATTGTTGTTTTATGAAAGGGAAGTCATTATGTCGAATTCTCAGACGAACATCGCCGTTCTTGTCTCGGGCGGCGGCACCAATCTTCAGGCGCTTATAGACGCCGAAAAGAGGGGCGAGCTCGGCAACGGAAAAATAACCCTCGTTATTGCGTCGAAGGATGGCGTTTACGCGCTTGAAAGAGCGAAAAACAACGGTATCGAATCAAGGGTGCTTGCAAGAAAGCAGTACGCTACGATAGCCGATTACTCCAAGGCACTTGTCGAAACGATGCAGGAAGCGAATATCGATCTTGTCGTGCTTGCGGGATTCCTCACAATCATCGACGAGCAGGTCTATAACGCGTTCCCGAACAAAATCCTCAACGTTCATCCCGCGCTCATCCCGTCGTTCTGCGGTAAGGGCTTTTACGGACTGTACGTTCACGAGGCAGCGCTTGAAAAGGGTGTGAAGGTCTCGGGTGCTACGGTGCATATCGTTACCCCCGAATGCGACGCAGGTCCCATTGTGCTTCAAAAGGCTGTTGAGGTAAAGCAGGGCGACACTCCCGAAATACTTCAAAGACGTATTATGGAAGAGGCGGAATGGAAGATACTTCCCGAAGCCGTAAGGCTTTTCTGCGACGGCAGAATTAACGTTGAAAATAACAGAGTGACTATAAAAGGAGAATGAAATGAAGGTATCTACTATTGCAAACGAGCTTAACTCGCTCAAATATCACGGCAGAGGCATAATGATCGGCAAGTCGGCAGACGGCAAAAAGGCGGTCACCGCATATTTCATTATGGGCAGAAGCGTAAACAGCCGTAACAGGATCTTCGTTGCAGAGGGCGACGCGATGCGTACCAAGGCGTTCGACGAATCGAAGATGACCGATCCTCATCTTATCATTTACTATCCCGTTCGCGTTCTCGGCAATAAGACCATCGTGACCAACGGCGACCAGACCGATACCATCTACGATCTTATGGACAAGCAGATGACCTTCGAGCAGGCACTCAGAACAAGAGAGTTCGAGGACGATAAGCCCAACTTTACTCCCCGTATCTCGGGCATCATCCATATCGAAAACGGCGATATGAACTACGCAATGTCGATACTCAAGAGCGCAGAGGGCGACGACAGCTCCTGCGAAAGATTCACCTATGCATATTCCAATCCGCTTCTCGGCAGGGCAAAGTTTATTCATACCTATAACGCAGAGGGCGATCCGCTTCCTTCCTTTGAGGGCGAGCCCAAGACGCTCGAGCTTCCTGACGTGGATATCGACACACTTACCGACCTTATCTGGACCAACCTCAACGAGGATAATAAGGTGTCGCTCTTCGTAAGATATATCGATCTCGCAACAGGCGAAAACGAAACCAGAATCGTAAATAAGCACGCGTAAGGAGAAAAGAAAAGTGAAAGAATTCGAACTTAAATACGGCTGTAACCCCAATCAGAAGCCCGCAAAGATTTTTATGCACGACGGAAGCGATCTTCCTATCGAAATTTTGAACGGCAGACCCGGCTTTATCAACTTCCTCGACGCGTTCAACTCCTGGCAGCTTGTCAAGGAGCTTAAGGAAGCACTCGGTCTTCCCGCGGTAACCTCCTTCAAGCACGTAAGCCCCACCTCCGCGGCTGTCGGCGTTCCTCTTTCGGATAACCTCAAGAAGGCTTGCTTCGTCGACGATATCGAGGGCCTCGACGATTCGCCCCTCGCTTGCGCTTACGCAAGAGCAAGAGGCACCGACAGAATGTGCTCCTTCGGCGACTGGGTCGCACTCTCTGACGTTTGCGACGTTACCACCGCAAAAATGATCGCCCGAGAGGTATCCGACGGTATCATCGCTCCCGGCTATGAGCCCGAGGCACTCGAAATTCTCAAGACCAAGCGTAAGGGCAGCTATAACATCGTAAAGATCGATCCCAACTACGTTCCCGCCGAAACCGAGCATAAGCAGGTATACGGCATTACCTTTGAGCAGGGAAGAAATAACTTCAAGATCGACGCAGAACTTCTCGGTAACGCCGTAACCGCCAATAAGTCTCTTCCCGAAAGCGCAAAGCGCGACCTCATCATTGCTCTTATCACTCTTAAATATACCCAGTCCAACTCTGTTTGCTACGCCGTAGACGGTCAGGCGATCGGCGTCGGCGCGGGTCAGCAGTCGAGAATCCATTGCACCCGCCTCGCAGGCACCAAGGCTGATACCTGGTTCCTCCGTCAGCACGAAAAGGTGCTGAGCCTGCCCTTCAGAAGCGACCTCGGCAGAGCAGACCGCGACAACGTTATCGACGGATATATCAACAAAAACGAAGAGGACGTTTGCGCAGACGGCGTTTGGGAAAGATATTTCACCGAAAAGCCCGAGCCCCTCACCGAAAAGGAAATGCGCGACTACCTCGATACCATCGACGGCGTTGCTCTTGGCAGTGACGCGTTCTTCCCGTTCTTCGATAATATCGAGCGCGCAAAGAAGAGCGGTGTTAAGTATATCGCAGAGCCGGGCGGAAGCATCCGCGACGACGCTGTTATCGATTGCTGCAACAAATATAACATGACGATGGTGTTCACCGGCATGCGCCTCTTCCACCATTGATTCGGAGGAAAAATGAAAATACTCGTTGTCGGTGGCGGCGGCAGAGAGCACGCCATTATCACCAAGATAAAACAGAACAAAAACGTTGAAAAAATATACGCGCTCCCCGGAAACGGCGGTATCGCGCGCGACGCCGAATGCGTTAATATCGGCGCGAAGGATATCGACGCCATTGTCGCATTCGCTGTCGAAAACTCGATAGACTACGCCATCGTTGCTCCCGACGATCCGCTGGTGCTCGGCTGTGTCGATGCACTCGAGGCAAAGGGTATCCCTTGCTTCGGACCTAAGGCGAACGCCGCTATCATCGAGGGCAGTAAGGTCTTTTCCAAGGAGCTTATGAAGAAGTACGGTATCCCCACGGCTGCCTGCGAGGTCTTCGATAACGTTGACGACGCACTTAAGTATATGGAAACCGCACCCATCCCCACGGTCATCAAGGCTGACGGACTCGCGCTCGGTAAGGGCGTTATCATCGCCTTCACCCGCGAGGAGGCTGTGAATGCGGTTAAGTCGATGATGTGCGATAAGGCGTTCGGCAAAAGCGGCGACAGGATCGTAGTCGAGGAATTCCTCGAGGGTCCCGAGGTATCGGTGCTCTCCTTTACCGACGGAAAGACGGTCGTTCCGATGATCTCCAGCATGGACCATAAGCGTATCGGTGATAACGATACCGGACTCAATACCGGCGGTATGGGCACCGTTGCACCCAACCCGTACTATACCGATGAAATCGCCGACCTTTGTATGAAGACCATCTTCAAGCCTACCATCGATGCAATGAACCGAGAGGGAAGAAGCTTCAAGGGCTGCCTCTATTTCGGACTTATGCTTACCAAGGACGGACCCAAGGTCATCGAGTATAACTGCCGCTTCGGCGACCCCGAAACTCAGGTCGTGCTCCCTCTGCTTGAATCCGATCTGCTCACGGTAATGCAGGCAACCACGAACGGCACCCTTGCCGAAACCGAGGTAAAATTCAGAGATAAGCATGCAACCTGCGTCATTATGGCGTCCAAGGGCTACCCCGAAAGCTACGAAAAGGGCTTCGAAATAAGCATTCCCGACGATATTGCCGATAACGTTTTCGTTGCGGGCGGCGCTATCAAGGACGGCAAGCTCGTCACATCGGGCGGCAGGGTTCTCGGTGCGACTGCGATTGCCGATACTCTTCCCGAGGCTATCGAAAAATCCTATAGCATGGTAGACAGAATTAAATTCGACAATTCCTATTACCGCCGCGATATCGGCGCACGCGCGTTAAAGGCGTGGGAGGTAAAATAAATGGTTTACAGAGTATTTGTAGAAAAGAAAAAGGAGCTTGCGTTTGAAGCAAAGGCGCTTCTTTCCGACGCACGCACCCTTCTTGGCATCGAAAGCCTTGCGGACGTAAGACTTTTCAACCGTTACGATGCCGAAAATATTTCCGAGGAGCTTTTCTCCTATGCAAAGAGCACGGTGTTCTCCGAGCCTCAGCTCGATATCGTGTCCGACGAGCCTGACGTTGATGGCGCAGTCGTTTTCGCGGTAGAATATCTCCCCGGTCAGTTCGATCAGCGTGCCGATTCGGCCGCTCAGTGTATCCAGATCATCTCGCAGGGCGATCGTCCCACCATCCGTACCGCACGCGTTTACGCGCTCTACGGCAGCCTTTCGGACGATGAGAATGCGGCTATCAAGAAGTACGTTATCAACCCCGTCGAATCGCGTGAGGCTGAGCTCGTAAAGCCCGAAACCCTCGCTATCGACTATGAATTGCCCACCACCGTCAAGACTCTCGAGGGCTTTATTGCACTTGACAGAAGCGGTCTCGAGGCATTCATTAAGGACTACGGCCTCGCAATGGATATCGACGATATCACCTTCTGCCAGTCCTACTTCAAGGAAGAACAGCGCGACCCGACCATAACCGAGATCAGAATGATCGACACATATTGGTCTGACCATTGCCGTCACACCACCTTCCTCACCGTTATCGATAACGTAACCTTCGAGGACGAGCTTTTGAAGAAGGCGTACGACGACTATATCGCGACCCGTGCGGAGCTTGGCAGAACCAAGCCTATCTGCCTGATGGATATCGCGACCCTCGCGGTAAGATACCTCAAGAAGAACGGTAAGCTCGATAAGCTCGACGAATCCGAGGAGATCAACGCCTGCACGGTCAAGCTCGACGTTGAGGTCGACGGCGTGACCGAGCCCTGGCTCCTCCTCTTCAAGAACGAAACACATAACCATCCTACCGAAATCGAGCCCTTCGGCGGCGCGGCTACCTGTATCGGCGGCGCTATCCGTGACCCGCTTTCGGGAAGATCCTACGTATACGGCGCAATGCGCGTTACAGGCGCGGCTGATCCCTTGAAGCCGGTCTCCGAAACCATCAAGGGTAAGCTTCCCCAGAGAAAGATCGTCACCACCGCGGCGGCAGGTTATTCCTCCTACGGTAACCAGATCGGTCTCGCAACCGGTATCGTTGACGAGCTTTACCACCCCGGCTATGCGGCAAAGCGTATGGAGATCGGCGCGGTGATCGCGGCGGCTCCCGCAGAAAATGTTCGTCGCGAGCGTCCCGACGCAGGTGACGCTGTCATCCTTCTCGGCGGTGCTACCGGCCGTGACGGCTGCGGCGGCGCCACCGGCTCCTCCAAGTCTCACACCGCAACCTCCTTGGAGACCTGCGGTGCCGAGGTACAGAAGGGTAACGCACCCGAGGAGCGCAAGCTTCAGCGTCTCTTCCGTAATCCCGAAGCAAGTAAGCTTATCAAGCGTTGTAACGACTTCGGCGCGGGCGGCGTATCGGTCGCCATCGGTGAGCTTGCCGACGGTCTCGTGATCGACCTCAACGCAGTTCCCAAGAAATACGACGGTCTCGACGGCACCGAGCTTGCGATCAGCGAATCGCAGGAAAGAATGGCGTGCGTGGTCGAGGCAAAGGACGTTGCACGCTTCCTTGAGCTTGCCGAAACCGAAAACCTTTCGGCTGTACAGGTTGCGACCGTAACCGAAGAGCCCCGTCTCGTAATGCACTGGAACGGCAACAAGATCGTAGACATCAGCCGTGAATTCCTCAATTCCAACGGCGCGGATAAGCATATCAACGTCGAAACTCCCGTGTGCAAGCACACCAATAAGTCGGTCGACGGCGGCTTTACCGAAAACTATAAGGCGCTTGCGGCTGACCTCAACGTATGCTCGAAGCGCGGTCTCTCCGAACGCTTTGACTCCACCATCGGCGCGGGCACGGTTCTTATGCCCTTCGGCGGCAAGCATCAGCTCACCCCGATTCAGGCGATGGTACAGAAGATCTCCGTAGAAAAGAAGCATACCGATAACTGCTCGTTTATGTCGTGGGGCTATAACCCCTTCGTAACCGAGCAAAGCCCCTTCCACGGTGCATATCTTGCAGTCGTTGAATCTGTCGCGAAGCTCATCGCAACCGGCGCTGAATTCAAGGACGTTTATCTTACCTTCCAGGAATACTTCGAACGCCTCGGCAAGGACTCCAAGCGTTGGGGTAAGCCTATGGCGGCACTTCTCGGTGCCTTCCGTGCACAGATGGAATTGGGCATCGGCTCTATCGGCGGTAAGGACTCGATGAGCGGCACCTTCGAGGATATCAACGTTCCTCCCACACTCGTTTCCTTCGCTGTAACCGCGGGCAAGACGAGCGACGTAGTATCGCCCGAATTCAAGTCTGCAGGCAATAAGGTAGTGGTGCTCTCACCCGAATTCGGCTGCGATGGACTTCCTAAGGCGGAATCGCTTATAGCTACCTTCAATAAGGTCACAAAGCTTATGCGCGAAGGCATTGCCGTTTCCTGCTATACTCCCGGCATCGGCGGTATCGCTGAGGCTGTGATGAAGATGTGCTTCGGTAATATGCTCGGCTTCGAGTATAATAACGATGTCACCGTTAACGAGCTCTTCGGCTACTCCTACGGCTCGTTTGTGCTTGAGGTCAATAAGGATATTGACTGCGGCAGGGTTATCGGTACCGTAACCGATAACGGTGTGATCAGCCTCGGCGACGAAAGGCTTTGCCTTAAGGAAATGCTCGGCATTTACGAGGACAAGCTCGAAAGCGTGTTCTCATGCAATATTGAAGACAGCGCAAGCGATATTCCCACCCACAGCTATAACACCGAAAGCCGCGTTGCACCTGCAATCAAGTGCGCAAAGCCCAAGGTGCTTATTCCCGCATTCCCCGGCACCAACTGCGAATACGACTCTGCAAAGGCGGTTCGCGACGCAGGTGCAGAGCCTCAGATAATCGTTATCAATAACCGCACCGCAAGCGGCATCGCAAGAAGCATCGAGGGCTTCGCAAACGAGCTTAAGTCCGCTCAGATTGTATTCATCCCCGGTGGATTCTCGGGCGGTGACGAGCCCGACGGAAGCGCGAAGTTCATCACCGCGTTCTTCCGTAACGCGGCAATCAAGGAAGGCGTAACCGACCTTCTCGATAACCGCGACGGTCTTATGTGCGGTATCTGTAACGGCTTCCAGGCACTTATCAAGCTCGGCTTGGTTCCTTACGGCAAGATCATCGACACCGACGAATCCTGCCCGACTCTAACCTTCAATACTATCGCGCGCCACCAGTCCAGAATCGTACGTACGAGGATCGCGTCCAATAAGTCTCCCTGGCTCGCAGGCACCAACGTCGGCGACGTTTATAACGTTCCCATCTCGCACGGTGAGGGCCGCTTCCTCGCAAGCGAAGAGCTTATCAAGGAGCTTGCCGCCAACGGTCAGATCGCGACCCAGTACGTTGACCTTGAGGACAACGCGACCGGCGACGTTCACTTCAACCCCAACGGCTCGATGTGCGCTATCGAGGGTATCACCTCTCCCGACGGCCGCGTATTCGGTAAGATGGGTCACAGCGAGCGTATCGGTGCGGGCCTCTATAAGAACGTGCCCGGTAACTACGACATAGGTATGTTCGTTTCGGCAGTAAAATATTTTAAATAAGGAGTAATATTTATGCAGTACAAGTCTGATATCGAAATCGCTCAGGCGTGTCAAATGAAGCCGATAACCGAAATTGCATCTCTTGCTCACGTTGACGAAAAATATATCGAACAATACGGTAAATATAAAGCAAAGATAGATCTTTCACTCCTTAAAGAAACCAATAAAAAGGATGGCAAGCTTATACTTGTCACAGCAATAACCCCGACTCCCGCAGGGGAAGGGAAGACTACCACGACGATAGGACTTGCCGACGGCTTGAAGCGCATCGGCAAGGACGTCACCGTCGCACTGCGTGAGCCCTCGCTCGGACCCGTTTTCGGCGTCAAGGGCGGTGCCGCAGGCGGCGGATATGCTCAGGTCGTTCCTATGGAGGATATTAACCTTCACTTTACAGGCGACTTCCACGCGATCGGTGCCGCAAATAACCTTCTCGCGGCAATGCTCGATAACCATATCCAGCAGGGCAACGCGCTTAATATCGATCCGAGACGTATCACCTGGAAGCGCTGTGTCGATATGAACGACCGTCAGCTCCGCTTCATTCTCGACGGTATGGGCGGCACGGCAAACGGCGTTCCGCGTGAGGACGGCTTTGATATCACCGTTGCGTCCGAAATTATGGCTGTGCTCTGTCTTTCGGATTCGATCGACGATCTTAAGCAGCGCCTTTCGAATATCATCGTCGGCTATACCTATGCAGACGAGCCCGTTACCTGCGGACAGCTTAAGGCGCAGGGTGCGATGACCGCGCTTCTCAAGGATGCACTCAAGCCCAACCTCGTTCAGACTCTCGAGGGAACCCCCGCATTCGTACACGGCGGTCCCTTTGCCAATATCGCACACGGCTGTAACTCGGTTATGGCTACCAAAATGGCGCTCAGGATGGGCGACTATACCGTTACCGAGGCAGGCTTCGGTGCAGATCTCGGTGCCGAAAAGTTCCTCGATATCAAATGCCGCATGGCAGGGCTTACCCCCGATGCGGTCGTGGTCGTTGCGACCGTACGTGCGCTTAAGATGCACGGCGGACTTGCCAAGACCGAGCTCGGAACCGAGGACCTCAAGGCGCATGAGCAGGGTATTCCCAACCTTCTCCGTCACGTTTCCAATATCAAAAACGTATATAAGCTTCCTTGCGTCGTTGCTGTTAACCGCTTCCCGACGGATACCGATAACGAAATCGAGTTCATTATCGACAAATGCCGTGAGCTTGGCGTAAACACCGTTCTCTCTACCGTTTGGGCAGATGGCGGCAAGGGCGGTGAGGCGCTTGCACGTGAGGTCGTAAGGCTATGCGAGGAGGAAAAGGGCGATTTCACCTTCTCCTACGGTGATGATCTCACCATCGCTCAGAAGATCGAGGCGGTCGTAACCAAGGTGTACGGCGGCGACGGCGTCAATATCACGCCCAACGCGCTCAAGCAGATAAAGAAGCTCGAGTCTCTCGGCTTCGGAGGCTGTCCCGTATGTATTGCCAAGACGCAGTACAGCTTTTCGGACGACCCCACGAAGCTCGGCGCTCCCACGGGCTTTACCGTTACAGTTAAGAACGTTAAGGTATCTGCAGGTGCAGGCTTTGTAGTCGTGCTTACCGGCGATATCCTTACCATGCCCGGACTTCCCAAGGTACCCGCGGCAGAAAAGATTGACGTCGACGAAAACGGCGTTATTACCGGACTGTTCTAAATTCAAAATAATAAATAAAAAGAAGCTGTTACCGACAGCTTCTTTTTTGTTTTGCCTGTTTTAGCGAAAATGATACTCCGCTGAGATTGCGAATGGTAAGGAAAAAACACGCAAAACATTAGATACGAATGTAAGTAAACGAAATATAAAGCAATTTTCATCAAAACGCCAAAATTAAAACCTTAAAAGTAACAAAGACTCCCCAAAATCCTTGTAAATCAAGTGTGTTTCGCCGTTATTTGGGAGGAGACGAACAACCGTTCGTTGACATAATTACAAAATTTTAGCCAAACATTTTCTACTTTCGACATCAAAAAGTGTCGAAATCCCTTGAAATGCAAGGGGTTTCACGTTTGTCATAATGACGAAAAGGGGTTGCATAATTTTTTTATTACTTTGTTTCCGCTATTGCATTTTTATTACCGTTAATATATAATAATCCCATAACTGAGGAGCGAAGTGGTGTAAAAGGGTGTGAAATCCCACGGTTTTCGCTCAAAATCATTAAGAAAGGGGAAAAACAAGTGTTTTACGGCGAATACAGACACACAATAGACACAAAGGGACGCTTGTTCATCCCCGCAAAGCTTCGTGAAAAGCTCGGCGACGAGTTTATTCTTTCCCGCGGCTTCGATAAATGCGTATGCATTTATCCGAAGGAGGAATGGGAAAACTTCACCGCAAAGCTCGAGGAGCTTCCCGTTGCAAAGGAACGCCGCGTAAGACGTTACTTTTACGCAGGCTCCGACGAGGGCTCGATCGACTCTCAGGGCAGAGTTACCGTGAACGCCAACTTCCGCGCATTCGCAAGCCTGGAGAAGGACGTTGTTATCGTCGGTAACCGTTCGCATCTCGAGCTTTGGTCGGCATCCGCTTGGGAAGAGGAGCAGGAGCTTTTCGATAACGAGGATATTACTAACGAATTGATCGAGCTGGGGTTCTGATATGGAATTTTCACACGTTACGGTGCTTCTGCACGAAACCGTCGACTCGCTCAATATCAAGCCCGACGGCGTGTACGTCGATTGCACGCTCGGCGGCGCGGGACATACCTCGCTTATCCTTTCGCGTCTTAATGAAAACGGCAGGGTAATAGGCATCGACCGTGACGACGACGCCTTGAGGAACGCAAGCGAAAAGATAAACGACAGCCGTTTGATAACCGTTAAGGACAATTTTGAAAATATAGCAAGCGCGGTCAGCGTCGCGGGATTCGAACGCGTTGACGGCATCATAATGGACCTCGGCGTTTCCTCGCATCAGCTCGACGTCGCCGAACGCGGATTCTCCTATATCAGAGACGCAAAGCTCGATATGAGAATGGATCGGTCGTCGCCACTGAGCGCTTACGAGGTAGTAAATAACTACAGCGAGCGCGAGCTTGTGCGTATACTTCGCGATTACGGCGAAGAAAAGTTCGCCGCGAAGATTGCGAGCAGGATCTGCTCGGCAAGAAATGAAAAGCCAATTGAAACGACTCTTGAGCTTGCGGATATAATAACTGCAGCAATACCGCAGAAGTTCAGGTACGACGGTGGAAACCCCGCAAAGCGAAGCTTTCAGGCGATAAGGATCGAGGTCAACGGCGAGCTCGACTGTATTCCCAAAGCTATAGAATCCGGAGCCGAGCTGTTGAACGTCGGCGGCAGGATGTCGATAATCAGCTTCCATTCGCTCGAGGACAGACTTGTCAAGAACGGCTTCCAAAGACTTGAACGCCCCTGCACCTGTCCGTCGGACTTTCCGGTGTGCGTGTGCGGAAAAAAGCCTCTGGTAAAGATAATTACAAAGAAACCGATACTCCCCTCGGATGAGGAGATAGAGAACAACTCGCGATCGCATAGCGCAAAGCTTCGTGTGTGCGAGAAGATATAAGGAAGGGTGCAAGCAATGCAGGAAAGAAGAACGAATTCCAACACTCAAACGCGAAAAATGAATAATTCGGGCGCATTGACAGTCAAAAAGCCGACTGCTGTCGCAAAACGCAGTAAAAAGGCTACGCCTGCACGCACCTCGAATCTCCACGCAGTACGCGCGCCGAGAATCGTTAACGTCAAGAAGCAGGACAAGGCTCCGTTCCCTTGGTCGATAGTTTTCGTGTCGCTTATTCTCACCGGTCTCTTCCTCTTTATGATGATGAACTACGCAGAGGTTGATAAGTACCGCTCCGAGATCACCGAGCTTAACAACAGACTCGCGACTATGGATAAGACCCAGACCGAGCTTGAGGTCACCTTGAGCAACAAGTACAATATCGGCGACATCGAGCGATACGCATCCGAGGAGCTCGGCATGACCAAGGCAATCGATGAGAATAATGTGTTCTATATAACCACCGAGCAGGAGGACAAGACCGAAATGCACTCCTACGACGACGGTGAAGAAGGCGGCTTCGGCTTCCTGCTTACCGGTTTTTCCGAGGTTATAAGAGATTTTCTTAAATAAATCAGCTAAAGCACTATACATTCGGACAATAGTGTGATATAATAAAACGAATCGATTTAAGCATTATTTCGTATCGTTGTAATATATTTATACAAAGGGTAAGGAGTAAATTTTCTCGTTACCCGTTTGTCTTATCAAAAGGAGTATTTACTTATGGCAGGCGCATCTCAAAAATTCACACCGTCAGGCAGCGGACGTACCTCTGTGGTCCGTGCCCGCGTTGCGCTTGCGGTCATTTTGGTGCTTATGCTCCTTATGTGCGTAAGATTTGCGTACCTTCAGCTTATCGATCCTGCGGATTACCGAACCGCGGCTCTCGATCAGTATACCAGCTCTGTTACCATTCCCGCAAAGCGCGGCTCAATCTATGCTAACGACGGTACGACCGAGCTTGCGGTCAGCGCGACGGTATATAACTGCTTCATTTCGCCTGCGGATATCAGCGAATTCGCCGAAAACAGTCAGCAGACCGATAAACCTATCACCCGCGAAGAGCTTCTGCGCGACGTTTCGACCGGTCTTTCAAGGATCCTCGGCGTCGAAAGCAGCGAAATTACCGAAAAGGGTAACCGCGTAAGCTCCAAGTATCAGATAATCAAGAAGTTCTTGAACGAGACCGAGGAGACCGCCGTAAGAGCCTTCATTGCGGATAACGAATATCAAAGCATCATCCACCTTGAGGAGACTACGAAGCGCTATTACCGCTACGGTAGCTTCGCGTCCCACGTTCTCGGCTTCACAGGCTCGGATAATCAGGGCCTTTCGGGCATTGAGCTTACCTATAACGAATACCTCGCAGGTGTTGACGGTAAGTCGGTAAAGGCTGCGGACGCATACGGCAACGAGCTTGACTCGGGCGTTGGCTCGACCTATATTGCCGCAACAAACGGCTTGAACGTCGTTACCACCATCGACTGGACCATCCAGAATACCATCGAAAAATATATCGAGCAGGCGTACGAGGAGCATAAGCCCAACGGCAGAGTTGAATGCATCGTTCTCGACGTAAATAACGGCGAAATACTCGGCTCGGCTATCTATCCCTCGTATGACCTCAACAATTACAATACGCTTTCTCCCTATTATCAGCAAAAGTACGACGCGTTCATCGGAACCGACGACGAGCGCTCGGCCGAGCGCACCAAGCTGCTTTACGAAATGTGGAACAATACGGTTGCGACGCAGACCTACGAGCCGGGCTCTACCTTCAAAATAATCACGAGTGCTATTGCTCTTGAGGAGGGAAGAATCGATTACGATACAAGCAGCTTTAACTGCGTCGGCGGTATGGTTGTGCTCGGAACCGAGATTCATTGCCATAAAACCGCAGGCCACGGCAAGCAGACCTTCAGCGAAGCGCTTGTAAACTCCTGTAACCCTGCGTTTATTCAGATCGGTAACGCCATCGGTTCAACCACCTTTAAGAAATATTTCGAGGAATTCGGATACGGTCAGGTATCGGGAAGCGATATCGGCGGTGAGGTGTCCTCGATATACTACGCGACCGAAAACACCCAGTTCGAGGCGATCGAGCTTGCGGTTTACTCCTTCGGTCAGACCTTTAAGGTTACTCCACTTCAGCATATCCGTGCCGTTTCGTCGGTTGCAAACGGCGGCTATCTTGTGGTTCCTCACGTAGTAAAGGCACTGGTTGACGATAACGGAAATATCGTCAAGACCTTCGAGTACGAGACCGACAGACAGGTCGTCTCCACCGAGACCTGTAATAAGATACTCAAATCGCTTACCAATTCAACCAAAAACGCCGCAGTATCAGGCTATAACGTCGTTTCTAAGACGGGTACCTCGGAAAAGCGAGACACTCTTCGAGAGGACGACTATATCTCCTCCTGTGTGACCTTTGCACCCGCAGAGGACCCGCAGATCGCGATACTCGTGCTTGTTGACGAGCCTACTCAGGGTCAGCACTTCGGTTCTGCCGTTGCGGCTCCTGTCGTGTCGAATATCCTCACGGAGATTCTTCCTCATCTCGGTATTGCTCCCAATACTCAGGGCGAGGAAACTGTTACCGTCAACGACTATAACGGTAAGAACGCATATGACGTCAAGACGCTTCTCGAGGCATCCGGCCTTAAGTGCGTCATCCGCGGCAGCGGTGAAACGGTTATCAATCAGCTTCCCGCCGCAGGCACCGTTATCACTGCGGACGGCGTTATCATCCTTTACACCGAGGGGGCGGAAATATCCGCGAGCGTCAAGGTGCCCGATCTCCACGGCAAGTCGCCTACGGCGGCTATCAAGGCACTCATCAATGCCAACCTTAACGTTTCGGTCAGCGGTATATTCAACGGTGACTATACCAACTGCAGCGTGGTCGCACAGTCGGTCAACCCGGGCGAAATGGTGCTTCCCGGTACCGTCATCGAGCTCGAATTCTTGTATGAGGAATCTATTGAATAATGAACTTTTCGCTTGAATTCATATCAAAGGTGTGTAACGGCAGGCTTGCCGATAAAACGAACGGTGACAGATGCGTGGTCGGATTCTACTCCGATTCACGCAACGCCGATACGTCGAAGCTCTTTCTTGCTTTGAAGGGCGAGCGTGTCGACGGAAACGATTTCGTCTCGGGCGTTTTGCAGAACGGCGGCTGCGCCATAACCGATAAAGAAGAAAATCTTGCTCTTGACGGCGATTTGGTGTACGTCAATGACGTAAGAGATGCGCTGCAGACGCTTGCGACATATTACCGTAACAATGAGCTTGCCCATATTCCGATCATTGGAATCACCGGCTCGGTAGGGAAGACAACGACCAAGGATATGGTCGCGCTTGCACTTTCTGCCGAGAAAACGGTACATAAAACGCAGGGCAATTCGAACAGTCAGATCGGACTCCCTCAGACTGTGCTTGCAACTCCGACCGATTCGGACTGCGCAGTCGTCGAGCTCGGTATGTCGATGCCGGGGGAGATGATAAGGATCGCCGAGTGTGCAAGACCGTCCTTCTCGATAATCACCAATATCGGATACTCGCATATCGAAAACCTCGGCTCCCGTGAGGCTATTCGCGATGAAAAGCTGAAGATATCTGCCTTTTCGGGCGATCATTCCTATCTCATCCTTAACGGAAGCGAGCCGCTCCTGCGTGAGCATAAATACGAAAACAGAGAGACCTGCTTCGTTTCGGTAGACGATACTACCTGCGATTGCTATGCGAAGAATATTTGCGAAACAAAGAACGGTGTGTCCTTCACTGCGGTCATCTATCACCGTGAGGTCGAAGTAACGCTCAACGTTCTCGGCAAGCACTTCGTGCTGAACGCGCTGTTTGCGCTGACCTCGGCATACTTCCTCGACGTCGATCTCGTCAAAGCGACGAATGCGCTTTCGACCTATGAAAGTGACGGAAGACGTCAGCATATATATGAAAATAACGGTCACACTGTAATTTCCGACTGCTATAACGCGTCCCCTGAATCGATGCACGCGTCGCTGTCTGTTCTCGCTTCTGCGAAGGGCAGGAGGATAGCCGTGCTTGGGGATATGCTTGAGCTCGGAAGCGAATCCGAGCATCTTCACCGCCTTGTCGGAGAATATGTCAAAGGCTCGGCAGACGTGCTTGTTGCCTACGGCGAAATGGCATCGTTTATTGCAGAATCCGCAAAGGGAATAGAGGTCTACTCCTTCGGAAAGGATGAGGTCGAATCACTGAAGTCGTTCCTCGAATCCTTCGTGCATGCAGGCGACACCGTCTTGTATAAGGCAAGCAACGGTATGAATCTCGGACGTGTAATCGTATAAACAGAGGTATGTTATGGGCTATAATGTGTTATTCTCAAAAATGAACAGCTACCTTGTGTTCGCCTTGATAGCACTGATTTCATTTGTGATCGGTGTTGTACTGTTTAAGATATTTATCCCTTATCTCCGTAAGGTCAAGCTCGGACAGAAGATATTGGAAATAGGACCCTCGTGGCATAAATCCAAGGAGGGAACCCCCAACCTCGGCGGCGTTATATTTATCGTCGCTACCATCGTTGCAGTGCTTGCGGGTCTTGCATTCTGGGGCCCCAAGACTGAGGGAAGCTGGACCTACGGAAATATTCCCGGCTCGAGTCTCATTATTTCGATGCTGCTTTTTGCTCTGTCTCAGGGCGTTATCGGCTTCGTAGACGACTACGTAAAGCTTTTCAAAAAGCGTAATAAGGGTCTCAGCGCAACACAGAAGCTTATTCTTCAGTTCCTCACCGCGGCGATTTACCTTTATGCTAACCGTATGCTTGGTATGGATACTAAGATAGGTACCCCTTGGGGGGATATCGAGCTCGGCATTTTCTATTACGTGATAATGCTGCTTGCGATAGTTTATATAATAAACTGCGCAAACCTTACAGACGGTATCGACGGCTTGGCGGGAAGCGTCGCGCTTATAATAACATTAAGCTTCGGTATTTTCTCTGCACAGTGCGTTGATAAGCTCATCGATTCGGGCTTTGTAGGTCTTTCGATATCATCCTGGGCGCTCGTCGGTGCATTGCTCGCATTCCTTGTTTTCAATTTCCACCCCGCAAAGATATTTATGGGCGATACCGGCTCGCTCTTCCTCGGTGGCTTCATCGTCGGCTCGGTAATGTATACCGGACTCGAGATACTTCTTATCCCCGTAAGCGTTATCTGGATAATCGAGGGCTTGTCGGTTGTCCTGCAGGTCGGCTCGTTCAAACTCACGGGTAAGCGCATATTTAAGATGAGCCCCATCCACCATCACTTTGAAAAATGCGGCTGGAGCGAGGTCAAGATCGTTTTGGTGTTCTCCTCGATAACCGCTGTTTTCTCCGCACTCGCATACTATTTCCTTTACATAAATCTCAAATAAAGGACTGTTTTCATGGCTTTGAAGCAACGTGAAAAAGCGGCAAGCGACGCTCGACCCGAAAAGAAGCGCGCAGTTCGTGTTAATCAAAACAGAATATACCGCCTTATCGGTGAAGTAGACCGACCGTTGCTTATTACGATCATCGCGCTGGTCTGTATCGGCTCGGTAATGATCTTTTCTGCGTCCTATGCGGTTGCCGAATCGCGTTTTAACGATTCCTATCACTTTGCACGCTCGCAGGTCGGTTTTGCGATCGCGGGCATCGTCGTTATGGCGCTCGTCGCGAGAATGCTTGATTACCGTATTCTTAAGCGCTTCGCCTATATTTTCTACGTTGTCGTTCTCGGCTTGAATTACCTCGTGCCGTTCTTCGGACAGACTGTAAACGGCGCTACGCGCTGGTTCGTAATATTCGGTATTCAGTTCCAGCCCTCCGAGCTTTTGAAGTTCGCGCTCGTGCTTGCCTGTGCAACGTATATAAGTAACCACCATTCGGAAATGCGAACGCTCAAGGGCGGCGCGTTGCCACTGCTTCTTCTGACTATTCCCGCGGCAGGCGCAACGCTTTTGCAGAGCCACCTTTCCGCGACCATCATCATACTTCTTCTTATGATCGTAATGATGTGGCTTTCGGGCTTGAAGGGCGTCTACTTCGGCGTTGTTATGGGTAGTGGCTTGACGCTTGCGGCATTCGTGCTTACCGTCGGGCGCGGCATAATCGAGGCGCTCGTTCCTCAGGCGCTGACGCGTCTGCAGATCTGGGAAAATCCGTTTGCCTATATGTCCTATGAAACCGGAGGCAAGGGCTGGCAGCCCGCACAGTCGCTCTATGCGATAAGCTCGGGCGGGTTTTGGGGCCTTGGACTGGGTCAAAGCAATCAGAAGCACGGCTATCTTCCCGAGCCTCAGAACGACTATATTTTCGCGATACTTTGCGAGGAGCTCGGCTTCTTCGGCGTAATCTGCGTCATTGCGCTTTTCGCAGTGCTCGCGTACAGAGGCTATCACGTTTCGCAAAACGCACCCAACCGCTTCAGTTCCCTGCTCGCGATGGGTATAACCTCGCAGATAATAATACAGGTTCTTTTGAATCTTGCCGTTGTTACCAACACCTTCCCGAGTACGGGTATAAGCCTGCCGTTCTTCAGCTACGGCGGCACGTCACTTATAATTCTTCTTGCGGAAATGGGCATCGTGCTCTCGATTTCGCGTTATTCATTCATTGAACAAGGCTGATAATGAGGTATTTAGAATGAAAGTAATCCTTTGCGGAGGCGGCACCAGCGGTCACGTCAATCCCGCCTTGAATATCGCAGCAACTATAAAAAAGCGCTGCCCCGATGCTGAAATAATGTTTATCGGAACAAAGCGCGGTATAGAAAGCACACTCGTTCCGAAGTTCGGATATCCGATCGATTTCGTCGATGTGTCGGGCTTTTCGCGTAAGCTTACCGTCAAGAATATCAAGGCGGCTTGGCACGCGCTTACCTCGGTAAGTGAGGCGAAGAAGATCATTAAAAAGTTTTCTCCCGACCTTGTAATCGGTACGGGCGGATACGTTTCGTGGCCGACTGTTAAGGCGGCTTCGAAGCTTAAGATACCTACGCTGATACACGAGCAAAACGCCTTCCCGGGAGTTACGACGAAAATGCTCTCAAAGGTCGTAAATAAGGTTTGTATCTCATTTACGGGAAGCGAAAAATTCTTCGATGAGTCTGTAAGAAATAAGCTTATCCTTACCGGTAACCCCGTAATCGTTGACGGTATGTCAAAAAGCGAGGCAAGACAAAAGCTCGGGCTTTCCGAAGATGAGCCCTATATCCTTTCCTACGGCGGAAGCATGGGCGCAGATAAGGTCAACGAGCTCGTGTTTGAGCTTATGGAATCGCTTTCTGTTCCTCTGAATATCCGCCACGCACACGCTATCGGCAGAGTGGGATTTGAAAAGTTTTCGGGAATTGCTAAGGAAAAGGGCCTTGATAAAAAGCAGAATCTTGCAATAAGCGAATATATTTATGATATGTCTGTGCATCAGGCGGCGGCCGACGTCATCATCTGCCGTGCGGGCGCAATGACTTTGTCGGAGCTTGCAATCCGCGGCAGAGCGGCTGTGCTGATTCCCAGCCCGCATGTTACCGAGGACCATCAGTATAAAAACGCAAGACTCATTGCGGATGCAGGCGCGGCTGTTGTGTTCCGCGAATCCGAAATCAGCCCCAAGCTTCTCACCGATACGGTTGCGGATCTGCTCAACAACCCCAATAAGCGCCGCCGTATGGAGGAAAGCGTCAAGAGCTTTGCTATGCCCGATTCTCTCGACAGGATAGTAGACGAGGCAATGAGCCTGCTCAAATAAACTAATTATAAAGGAAGGGAAGTGAAATACGTGGAAGAGCTTGAATTGCAGGAAAATGAACAGCAAAAGCAAAAATTCACCCGCAAGAATATGGCGATATACGAGGCTCAGCGCAGACAGGAAAAGAAGCGCTCGAGACGTACTGCCTTCTACGTGTTTCTGTTCGTCTTCATTACGTTGGTGTTTGTAGCTGTTTGCGTAGCCGTGTTCCTGAACGTCGAAACGGTGACGGTCAACGGGCTCGAGAAATACACCTATGAGGAAATAATCGAATACGTACCGATAAACGTCGGTGACAATATGTTCTCGTTCAAGGCGAAGGAAATCGAGGAGGATATCGTTCTCGCTCTGCCCTACGTCGGCTCGGTCGAGATTAAGCGAGACCTTCCCACGACCGTCGAAATCAACGTCGTTGAGGAAAAGCCCTATTTCGCAGCAGAGCTTGCGGGCGACACATATTTGATCTCATCCGGACTAAAGGTGCTCGATAAGATCGACGATTCGGAGACGTTGCCGTCCGACCTTACCAAGCTTGAGCTCAACAGCGTGAGAAGCTGTATCGTCGGCAGTCAGATACAGTTTGTTGACGAGCGTACGCTTGACGCGCTTCTTGAGCTTTACGCCTGCTTTGAAGAGAATTTTATCGAATCAAAGATTGTCGGGGTTGACGTCCGCTCGCGATTTGACCTTTACGTCGACTACGACGGCAGATTCGAGGTATATCTCGGAGATATCGATAATATCGATATTAAGATACGCTTCCTTGTCGGAATCATCGATGAGCTCGGCGACGACGCAAAGGGGAAGATAGACGTGTCGAACCACCGTGAGGCGGCGGTCGCACTCTCGTAATCGCCTTTTTTCATCAAAAAATATGAAAAAATGTAAAAAATAACGCTAATTTGAAAGAAAAACGAAAAAAACACTTGCAATTCGAGAAAAAACATATTATAGTATAATATGTATGATAATAAGATAAGTATTTTGGAGGTTCAATATGCAAAATATGATCGAAGATCCCAATAAAGTGGTTATTAAGGTCATCGGCGTAGGCGGTGGCGGCGGAAACGCAGTTAACCGTATGATTTCTTCTATCGAAGCTGCAGACGTAGAATTTATCAATATCAACACCGATACCCAGATTCTCGTCAAGTCCAGCGCTCCCACTAAGATCGCTATCGGCGACCGCATCACCAAGGGTCACGGCGCAGGCGCTAACCCCGAACTCGGCGAAAAGGCTGCTGACGAATCCATCGAAGAGATCACCGAAGCAATCAAGGGCGCTGATATGGTCTTCATCACCGCAGGTATGGGCGGCGGTACCGGTACCGGTGCGGCTCCCGTAATCGCAAAGATCGCTCAGTCTCTCGATATCCTCACCGTAGCTGTTGTTACCAAGCCCTTCCTCTTTGAAGGTAAGCGTCGTATGCAGCAGGCTGAGGCAGGTATCGAAAAGCTTTCCGAAAACGTTGACGCACTCATCGTTATTCCCAACGAAAGACTTAAGCTTCTCACCGATAAGAAGATCACCTTCCTCAATGCATTCCAGGAAGCCGACGACGTTCTCCGTAAGGGCGTTCAATCTATCTGCGAGCTTATCACTCTCGAAGGTATCATCAACCTCGACTTTGCAGACGTTTCCGCAGTTATGTCAAACGCAGGTCTCGCTCACATGGGCGTTGGCTCCGCTAAGGGTAAGGATAAGGCAGAACAGGCTGCGAAGATGGCTATGTCCTCGCCGCTTCTCGAAACCAACATCAGCGGTGCAAAGGGTATCGTAGTTCAGATCATCGGCTCTCCCGATATTGGACTCGACGAAATCGACTCTGCTGTTGCTATGATCACCAGCGAAGCACAGACCGATGCAAACATCATCTTCGGTGCTGCTCTTGATCCCACTCTTGAAGACGAAATGCGTATCACCCTTATTGCTACCGGCTTTGACGCTGATAAGAAGGGTGCAGATATCCGCCGTCAGATGGCACAGGCTGAGGCTGCTCAGAAGGCTTCTGCTAACGAAGAAGCTCCCAAGGAAGCTGCTTCCGATATCGACGATATCCTCAGCATGCTCAACAAGAGATAAATTTGCTCAATAAAAATCCGCCGATATCGGCGGATTTTTTTGTCTTTATTTCTTAATATACAGCATTCTCGTAGCGCTTAAAACAGCGATTATCGTAACTCCGACGTCGGCAAAAACCGCAAGCCACATTCCGCTAATACCCAAAGCTCCTGTGATGAGTATCACGAGCTTTACGATTAGTGAAAAGGCGACGTTCTGCTTGACGATCTTCATCGTTTCTCGCGCGATTTTGAAGGCTTCTACGATCTTTGCGGGTGAGCTGCTCATAACAACGATATCCGCGCTGTCGATCGCCGCGTCGCTTCCACGTCCGAATGCAATGCCTACACTCGCAGTAGCAAGAGCAGGTGCATCGTTGATGCCGTCACCTACGAAAGCGACCTTGCCGTTACTGCTGGAAACGTAATGCTTTACACGCTCGACCTTATCTGACGGAAGCAGTGAGGAGCAAGCTTCATCGATCCCCAAGACACTCGATACGCTTGTTGCGGTTGCTTCGTTATCGCCTGTCAGCATCACCGTGCCGACTCCGTCGCTTTTCAGGCTGGCGATCGCTTCATGTGCACCGTCCTTGATGCTGTCGGCGATCGCGATGTGTCCGACGTACCTGCCGTCGATCGAAATATGTACGACGGTTCCGTCTGACACGATCGAACCTGCGTCGTCGGGTAATGATACAAGCTTTTTATTGCCTGCAAGCACCTTTTTGCCGTCAAAAACACCTGATAACCCCATACCCGCAAGCTCGTTGACTTCAACAACTCGGGATTTGTCGATTGCTCCGTTGTAATACGATACGATCGACTTCGCGATAGGATGGTTTGAATAGCTTTCGATATGAGCAGCCGCCTCGATAAGCTCGTGCTCGTTTATGCCGTAGGGAACAATTGACTTGACAGAGAAAAAACCTTCTGTAAGCGTGCCTGTCTTGTCAAAAATAAACCTGTCTGCCTTCGCAAGATCCTCAAGCGCGATCGCGCCCTTTACAAGTATGCCTCTTCTTGCCGCAGCACCAATGCCGCTGAAAAAGCTTAGAGGAACAGAGATGACCAATGCACAGGGGCAGGAAACAACGAGGAATATCAACGCTCTTTCTATCCATTCGGTCAGACCGCTTTGAAGGATTAGCGGAGGAACTATAGCGAGCAGTAACGCCGAAACGACAACGATTGGTGTATAATATTTCGCAAAGCGTCTTATAAAGCCCTCTGCAGCTGCCTTTCGCTCGGTCGCCTCCTCGGCAAGCTCTATTATCCTTGCGACCGTGCTGTCGCTGTATAACGCCGTCACGTGAAGCTTTATTGCCGAAACGAGATTTATGCACCCGTTCATAACGGTATCGCCGGCAGAAACGTCACGTGGGAGCGATTCGCCTGTCAAGTCGGAGGTGTTTACAGTTCCTGTGCCCTCGATAATAACGCCGTCCAAGGGTATCCTTTCGCCCGGAAGCACGAGCACCGTTTCGCCTATGCCGACGTCCTCGGGCGCAATTTCGGTCTCAATTCCGTTCCTGATGACTCTCGCCGTTTCCGGCTTCAGCTCAAGCAACGACTCGATGGATTCCTTGCTTTTGTCGATGGCGATGTCCTGAAGCATCTCGCCGATCTGGTAAAACAGCATCACCGCGACCGCCTCGGGGTATTCACCGATAGCAAAGGCACCGACCGTCGCAAGTGTCATCAAAAAGCATTCGTCGAATATCTCGCCCTTTATGATGTTGCGAAAAGCTTTGAAAATTACGTCATAGCCGATAATGAGGTAGGGGATAGCGTAAAGGAGCAGGTCGATCAAAACGTTGTCCGTTTTGTTGAACAGCAGTACTGACGCAAGGATGATAACAGACGATATCGAGCGCGCAATCGTGATTCTGTGTTCTTTTTCAAGATGAGGCATAATTATACCTCCGTAAGATGCTCAAATCCGAGCTCGATTATCTCACGTACGTGTTCGTCTGCGAGTGAATATATACTCATTTTGCCCGAACGCTTGCTCGTTACGAGATTTGCATTCTTCAGTATTCGCAGTTGATGGGAGATGGCGGATTGCTCCATCCCCAAAAGCTCGCAAATTGCGCATACGCATAGCTCGGACTCGAGTAGTGCATAGAGAATCTTTATCCTCGTCGTGTCGCCGAAAAGCTTAAAGATGTCGCCGAGATCGCAAAGCAGACTATCGTTCGGCAGCTCCTTCTTAACAACGTTGATTTCCTTTGAATGATCGTGAATATGTTCCATAGATGAACGACCTTTCATATGAATGTACATACATATGATAACACAAATTTTCTGTTTGTCAAGAGGGAATAGAAAAAACGGAACGATTTTCGTTCCGTTTTTGCGCAGTATAAAGTATATGTCAGTCGATGGGCTTTGTTTCGTATTTGAAATTGCCGTTTTCCTCGTATTCCTCGTAAAGACCGTGGTCTGCAATAACTGCGTCCCTTGTAAGTGTCGCTTCAACAAGACTTGCGTTTCCGAGCTGAAGTGCGGCGAGCTTGCCGTGACCCGATATGACGTAATGAACGCCGTTGTTGACGCTTACGGTAATATTTTCACCGTCGTCGGTTCCGTACTGCTTGGTGGGGAAGAGCACGTAGGGCGAAAGCATAACCTTGGTCTGCGTAAAGGGAGATTCGGAATATTTGCCCGCCTCGGTGACTATCGCTTCGGCTATCTGCTCAGGGGTTGCAGAGGTCGAGTCGATAATCAGATCGTAATTGAAATAGTCGAAGTTGTCTACCTTGTAAATGTCCTTAAAGCGTTTGTTTTCTTCGATACTGCGGGCAATGAGCATCTCGCGCGCCTCATCGATGCTCGAATACTTTTCGACGCTTCCTCTGTCGGCAAGCATAACTCGCTTCGCCGCAACCGTCGGGTCAACGTACATATATACCTTGAAGGTGTTTTCTGCAAAGTGCCAAGCCATTCTCGAGTCGTAAATGAGGTTGTCGCCTGCACGCCGGCGCGAAAGCTCAACGACCGCGTCGTCGATAACGTGGTCGAGCGCGGGGTCCTCAGACATACGCTTGTTCAACTCGAGCGTTGAGATCCCCATCTCCTCGGCGATCTTGCGCTGAATGGTGCCGGTGCTGTATATTTCATATCCGTACTTTTCCTTTAAGATTGCGCATACGGTAGATTTGCCGCTGCCAAGCTTTCCCGAAAATGCTATCTGCATGATTATTTATCCTGTTCCTTTACAAAAATATGATTGAGTACCGAAAGTGCGGTTTCAAGACATTCGCGCACCTCTGATTCGTCCACCTCGTCGGGGATATCCGCGGGGTAGCGGGTCTCTATGTAAAACTGGTTTACAAACGCGCAATCCTTGTTGTATTTTCGAATTTCTTCGTCAAATCTCGACGCACGGCGTATAAGAAAAATAAGGCTGTGACCGTCAAGAAGCTGCTCGGTGTGCTTTAAAATATATCCCTTTAACGCCTTTTCGATCGCCTGCTGACAATGAAAAGCAACCAAGGAGTTGTCGCCCTCGCACTTGAAGAGTATCTCTGCGCCTCGCATATCCTTCTGAGCCTTGTCGTACCAGTCAAGATATCTTCTGCTGTCCATAAATTACCCTTCCTTCCGCAAGGATGACGCTTGCAAAGCTCGTTTTGTCCTTGATGCATTCACTCCACTCATCGGGAGTGTATACGATAATGTCGATCGGAAGCTCGCAATCGATCTCTGCCGATAGGCTTGCGGCAAGTCGACGCTTGTTCGTCGTGTCGGCAATGACGCAAATGTCGATATCGCTCTCCTCGCGCTCCTTGCCCTTCGCACGCGAGCCGAAAAGTATGATGCTTTGTATTTCGTAGTTTTTTGCTACGTCTTTGATCTCATCAAACAAATCTATCGCCTCCAATCGTGATTATTATATAATTTTCTTATCATTGTGTCAAGACTAAAACTGCCTTGATCTTTTTTATAAATGAAAAGCCTCCCGAATTGGGCGATGCACCACAGTGAGAAAACGGTTTTGCGCTACCGTTTTGCCCTGTAACTTAGTCAAAAAACCTTGAAATACGTTGGTATTCCTTCGTTTTTTCGCCGTCGTTACAGAACAAATCGCATACGCGCAAAACTGCTACGCACCTTAAA
>JAFXDO010000060.1 GCA_017563195.1 Clostridia bacterium
AAAAAAGAGCCCGCGGGCTCTTTTTTGATTTGGCATTTATCATTCAACGCTCATCAGGGTGCCGATGAAGAAGGGGAGGTTATTTTCGCAGTCGACGAGCATATAGACGAAGGGTCTGTCGAGATAGACCTGCTTGGGGTCGATGATCTCGTCCGCACATTCGTCCCTCATCTCGACAACGGTTGCGGCGCCTGCCTTCGTGCCCTTTTCACCCACGGAAATGAAGGTCTTATGAAGCACGCGTCCAATAAAGATATTTCCTCTCGAGGATGAGCCGAGCCCCGAAAAATCTGCTGTTCCACCGTCGAAGGCGTCGGTCATTCCCATTCCCTTTAATATATCCGACATTTCTGCCGAAAACTCGGATTCGAATTTGGGCATCGCAGCGTTTACCGTCGCGCTTGACGGATTAGAAAGCAGGCTGTGAAGTGCTTCGCCGTCGAGCGACGCAACGTAATCGGAAATGCTCACGCCCTCGTTGGGGAGCAGAGCGACGAACGCGTATTTGCCGCCCGCGTAATTCTTCATAAATCCGATCGCGTTGTCGGATTCAAGATATTTGCCCTCCTGCGAATACATAAGCTTAACGCTCTGCTTTTCGCCGTTTTCCTTTGTGAATTCGCCGTCGCGAACCTGACCTTTTTCATAAACGTCCGCCCACTCCGCCTCGAACGCCAAAGCGTTTACAAGATACATAACGGCATCGGCGGGGATCTCGTCGAGGATATCCTCGATCATCCCGTCGGTTTCCTTTTTGACCCAGTTGTTGATATCCTTGCAGGTCTGATTGTTGAAGGGTGCCTTGTAGGCACCTGCGCCGTAGTAGTCGGCGTTGATCTGCAGAAAATCGGCATTCGGGGTAAAGCGATCGTCGTCGGTAAACCAGATCGAGTTTGCGAGCGAAAGCTTGTATTTTTCAGCCTGCGGAAGCGTCTTCATATAGGTGTAAAAATACAGGTTGAGGTCGTCGACGGGCATACCGAGCACAGCCTCCATCTGTGAAAGCGTCTCGCCCTTGGCTCCGTTTGCCGTCATAGAAAGCGCGGACATCACCGAAAGGGGAGAGATGAGGGTGTTTTCTCCGTCCGTCGCGCTTGCCTTTAAAAGTCTTACTGCAAAGTCGGTGGCGTTTGCGCTTTGCGAGCTCAAATCATCAAGCGGTGATACTTCGTTAGGGGTTACTCCCTCCATAAGGTCGTTTGCCTTGACGACGGTTTCACAGCTTGCAAGGCCGAGAACGAGCGACAAAAGCAGGATCAGACTGATTGCGGATAAGAATAGGTTGGTTCTTTTCAAAACGTTTCCTCCTAACTGTAAAAGTGTTCGTATTCGGGAAGCGATTGCCATTCCTCGGACGACGTTAAAAGGTCGATTATCTGCTTGCAGGTCATCAAAAAGCGCTGTCCCTCGGGCTTTTCGGAGATAAAGCTATAGGCAATATCCCTTGCCGATACCGTTTTCGTGACCCCATCGCAGGTGACCGTCAAAATCAGCGTCATCGGCGGATCCGATGCAAATCCGTCGGGATGCGGGTTGTAATTGTCGGGATAGCTGTTTATGTCAAGCTCGTCTATGAGCTTGAAAATGAGTGACGTTTCGTCTTCGGTCAGGTAAAGCGTGGTGACATAGTCGTCGGGGTTCGTCGCGTCGGTGGTCTTTACAAGCCTGCCGCTTACGCTGTCGTAGGATGCGACGCCGTAGCAATCCCAAACCAACGAGAAGTTAAAGTCGACGGCAGGGTCGTCAACGCATGCTTCGTCGCTGCAACGATCATCGGATAGGTCACAGTATTCCCTCGACAGCTCGTCGATCACGCCGACGTCGTCGTTTACAATGCTCGATACTTCCCCGCGATAGCCCTCGGCTTCGTCGTTGCCGACAGAAAGCACGCCGGGCAGTATCGCCGCCGAGCAAACGGCAAGCGTAAGGCAGAGCGGCACGCAAAGCGTCACAGCTCTTCTGCGCATGGCAGTGCGGGAATTGATTTTGGTTTCGCTTCGGCGGAGAATTTCCGCCTTGTATTCGTTCAGGCTTCTCATAACAGCTCACCGTCCTTTTCAAGAATGGTGCGAAGTGCCTTTTTCGCGCGATACAAGAGATTATCGACCTGCTTGCGGCTCTTTTTCATAACCCGAGCGATCTCCTCATAGGTCATATCCTCGAAATAAAACATATGTATCGCGATCTGCATATCCTCAGGCAGGCTTGCAACTGCATCGTTGATAAGACGCTTTCGCTCGTCGGAGATGACGATTTCCTCAAGCGCTCTTTCGTCGCTTTTGGACAATACCTCGTCGTTAGGCTCGACAAAGCTTATTTTCTTTTGACGCTTGAGATAGTCGAGCGCGCGGCTGCGCCCTACCATAAAAAGATATGTCTTCAGCGTCACCTTGAAATTGTACCTGTGTTTATGCACCAAAAGATCGGCAAACGTGTCCATAGCGATGTCCTCCGCCGCGTGAAAATCGTGAACGTAGCGGTTTATGAAGTACATCAGACTGTGAAACAGCTCTTGCATGATCTCGTCAAAGGCAGATTCGTCACCGTCAAGGAAACGGCGGTAGCTACTTGCACCGTTATCCATGGTTGTCCTCCTGTGCGGGTCGTGTCGACCTCTTCATCTATTATACGAGCGAGATTCGGAAGTTCCTTACGGTATTGCAAAAATATTATACCACGTATATCATAAAAATGCGATAAATACGACGAAATATTGAAAATACTATTGTTTGAAAACGGTTTTGTGTGATATAATAGGGTGAAAAACGAAAAAGGAGACGTTGATATGACGGTTTCTGAAAGATTTTTAAAATACGTATCCTTCGGGACGAATTCAAACGAGGACTCTGAAAGCTGTCCCTCGACCGACAGTCAGCTCGTTTTGGGCAGATATCTTGCCTCTGAGCTTGAAGGCATCGGCTTGCAGGAGGTCGTGATCGACGAAAACGGCTACGTTTACGGCGTGATCCCCGCAAGCAAGGGCAGGGAAGGCGACCCGTCGATCGGCTTTATCGCGCATATGGACACAAGCCCAGCCGTTTCGGGCGACAATATCAAGCCGCAAATCGTTAAATACGACGGTGGGGATATCAAGCTCAACGACAGCGAAAGCATCCGCGTCAGCGAGTTCCCGTATCTTGACAAATACATCGGTTGCGATATAATCACCACCGATGGAACAACGCTTCTCGGCGCCGACGATAAGGCGGGAATTGCCGAGATATTCACGGCGTGCGAGTATCTTATCGGCAATCCCGAAATAACGCACGGCAGGATCGCCGTTTGCATCACTCCCGACGAGGAGATCGGTAGAGGTGCCGACCGCTTTGATCTTGACCGCTTCGCCTGCGATTGGGGCTATACCATAGACGGCGGTGAGCTTGGCGAGATCGAGTACGAAAACTTCAATGCGGCGTCTGCGAAAATCACGGTTCACGGCGTCAACATCCATCCCGGAAGCGCGAAAAACAAGATGAAGAACGCGAGCCTGCTTGCGGCGAAGCTGATTTCGATGCTTCCCGATGCCGAAACGCCTGCTCACACCGAGGGGTACGAGGGTTTTTATCACCTTTGCGGTATGTCGGGCGATGAAACGACCGCGACTTTGCAGTACATCATCCGCGACCACGATATGGAAAAATTCGAAGAGAAAAAGCGTTTTATTGTGAATCTTGTCGATTACCTCAACGGCGTTTACGGCGAAAACACCTTCGAATGCAGTCTGCGAGACAGCTATTACAATATGCGCGAAAAGATACTTCCGCATATGCATATCATTTCTTCCGCAGTCGACGCGATGCAGAAGGCGGGCGTTGAGCCGATGATAGTGCCCATCCGCGGCGGCACCGACGGCGCAAGGCTTTCGTTCGAGGGCCTGCCCTGCCCGAACCTTTCGACAGGCGGCGCGAACTTCCACGGAATACACGAGTTCATTCCGATACAGTCTATGGAAAAGATGGTCGAGGTCATCGTTACACTTATGCAGGGATAAATCGGAGGCTGATTATGCTAAAACGTATTTGCGCGATTTTGCTGTTGATTATTCTTGTTTTTACCTTTTCCGGCTGTGAAATTCACTTTGCAGATGGTTCAAGGTACGACGCGCCTTGGTGGTTTGCGGCGTTGTTTGCCGTGCCGTTTTTGATAATCGGCGGAGTATTAATATACGTAAACTGTCCTAAAGACTTTTGGGCGTACTGTCCAAAATGCGAACAGCGCTTTTATGTTAAAAAACGCGTGATACAGCAGTCCTCTCATTCTCCAAACGATGGGTTCGGCTTCATATATACCTGCCCCTGCTGTAAAACCAAACACGTTTGCTATAAATCCTGGGACAACTGAACAAAAAACGACGAGGCTGCGGCTTCGTCGTTTTTTGATATAATCTCGGAGGGATTTTTATTATTTATCGGAGATTTTCTTGGCTCTTTCGATATATTGCTTGAATCTTTCCTCGCCGCGCACCGAATTGAACCATTCCCATCCGCTGCGACGGGTCAATACGCTGAAAATGAGGTTGTCATCTGCGTCAATACGAAAATCGTAATTGACGGGATCGCGTTTCCCGTCGGGAAGCAGAATGCACCCGTTCCCCTTCACGTATTTGACACCGCCCAAAAGCTGCTCTTTGCCGGTGTCGAGAAGGGCGCCCTTGTCGAAGGCGGCGAATTTTTCAGCGTATTCCAAAGCCTTTTCAAGGCTTTCATATCCGTTTTCGTTTTCGCCGTTTCCGAAGTGGGCGGCGGAGCGGATGAGCGCACACCAAGAATATAGGCTATACCACGCGGGCGGAACCTCGCCGTTTTCGCCGAGAAGCTCCATAAGCTGCATATTGAAGCTGTGAAGCTCTATCGATCTTTTCGCGGTGTAAATATTGTGGCTCGGTCGTGCCAGGAAGTGAAGCATAAGGTGGAAATTGTTCACTCCGTGCATAAGCTGACCCGCTTGCCAGTTGCCTGAATCACTGAGCTGTTGCTCGATAATTTCGCTTTGTATCGCGCAGTACTGCGTGATAGGCGGCGGGACCTCGCGAATGCCGATGCGGTCGGAAAATATAATGATATCCCCATCGGCGTCTGCGACGTAGGTGTATTCCGTCGCGCCGACGAAGCCGTCGGTAAGCTCGAGTGCATCGTATTTGCGGACCATGCCGTCAGCCAACGGCATAAAGCCCTCGCCTCTGCCCTCGAAGTGCGTCAGCTCGTAAACAGCGGTCTTCAAGCCCTTGCAGTATTCGTTTTCGGTTCGGACTATGCCGATCCCGTCGGCGAAATAGTAGACCTTTTTGCCTCCGCGATAGGACCAACCGCCGTTCATACCGCTTATATCGAGGCAGACCTTCAGGCAGTTATCAAAGCTGCCCGCCTTAGTCGTTACGGTTCCCGCGTCTTCGCATACGATCTGCGTTTTCACGTCACGCGACCATCTTGTGTATTCGATGAGGGGCGTTGCTCCGATTCTCCATTCGTCCGACCAGATGCAGTTTGTCGCATCCTGAAGAATGCCGAGAATATCGTTATAAAGCACGGGCATTTCTGCAAGACCGTAGCTGCCGGTGTTTTTCCATTCGAACGACCAACGGTAGTTGTGACAGAGGCAGAGAGAGTCCTTTTTTCTTTGAACGGCATCACGCCCGAAGAAATTCCAGTGCCCGGTTGCGGTGTGTTCGGGGTTGAATTCGGGGTCGGTTTCGAGAATCCTTCGCACAACCGACACAGCCGCCTTGGTGTGTGCCTTTTCTGTTTTTGTCGACGCGAGCTGCTCGGCGCGCTCGATAGCGTGGCTTACGTCACAAAGGAGCTCTCTTCCGTCCGTATCTCTGCAATAATCGCAACGGATCTGCCCGATCATTTCAAGCCACGAGTTATCGTCATATTTAAGGCGATCGATGTTTTCGAAGGAAGAAATAACAACCTTTTTGCTGTCTGCAAACGAAACGGTGAACGCCAATTCGGTGATTACCGAGTCGGGATCGTATTCCGAAACGTAGTCCCAACGGTTGCCCTCACCTATAGGAAGCAGGCCGTCGCCGCTCTTGATCTCGTATGCACTCAGCAGACGTGCTTCGGTCACACCGTCGTGTGTATGGATATGCTTGACGATGCCGACGTTTTCCTTGTAATAGCTCTTAAAGACCGACCTTCCCTCGTCGCCCCATACCGACGTGGTCCAAAGCTTGCAGCCTTCGAACCTGCCTGCAGGGGTGTCGATTGCTTCCGAGTCGGATGCGTAGGTGAGTGTTGTACCGTCACTGCCGACGAAGGTCTCGCCGAGCGTCAGATCGGCAAAGAAGTGTCCGTCGCAGCTCGAGGAGTTGCAGAATATGTTCGACACCTGTCGGTCGACCGATTGCATCCAGCCCTTGCCAATGCCCTCGGACTTCCAAAATCTGAGCGAGTTATCGATATAACGGTATTCGTCTGCCGTTACACCGATTGCGTAAAGGCGTTCGCTCTTGTCCTTGTAACGCTCGTCGATTATCGACTCCATTTTACGTGCGTGGGGAACGAGCACGCGGTAGGCGTCCGATTTGCCCAGAATCCTTTCGACCTTGTCATACGCGGCGTGACCTTCTTCTGCATTTCCCTCGCGGAAGTAATTGTAGGCAAGCCAGAACCATTCGTGACCCAAGGTCTGTACAAAGCCCGCTTTTTCGAGTCTGGGGATCTGTTTATCTCTGATAAATTCGATTTTTGCACCGCCGTATACTTTCGAATCCTCGCGAGTCACGATAAAGGTCATGACCTCTTCGTTTTTGCCCTGCATGGCGGCATCTGCGATTCGCGCAAACAGCGCGTCGTTCTTCTTGCCGGGGAGCCACCACCAGCCGCGCATAAGCACGTCGGCAAGTGCGTGCTGCTTTTCTCTGCATTCGGGAAGCTCCTCAACGTCCTTGAGCACTTCCTTGTATACCTTTTCAAATCCGCTCTTGTCGTTCTTAACCTGCCACGATTTCAGCTCTTCAACCTTTTTCATGACACGCTTTACAAGAGTATCGCTGTACTTTTCATCCATAGCGCAAAGCTCCTTTCTGATTCGCTTTCTGCCATCGTGAAGCTGCCACTTGACGGTTCCCTCGGAAATACGCATACGGTCTGCGATCTCCGCGATGGAAAGGTTCTCGAAATAATGCAGATATATTATCTGTCTTACCTTTTCGGGCAGCATTTCGATGCTTTTGTTCAATTCGCTTTTTTCCTCGGACAGCGCATATATTTCGGCAGGGTTATGCGTGCTGTCGTCCGAAACGTACAGGTTTTCGATCGTTTCAAGAGGGATAAAGCTACGGTATCTGCCGATCATATTCAACGCGCAGTTTTTGGCGATCCTGCAAAGCCAGATCCTGTATTTTTTAGGATCCTGAAGCGTGTTGAGCTTCATCCAAGCCGTTACGAACGCATCCTGCGCCGCGTCCTCTGCCATAAATCGGCTTTTAGTGACGGACATGGCTGCGGAAACTGCCGCGGTCTGGTAGCGTGTGACCAAAGCCTCGTACGCGGTCTGCTCCCCCGCAAGAGTCAGCAGCACCAACGTTTCGTCCGATTCGTTTTTGTATTGCATATGCACTCTCCTTTCGCTGATTATGGATACCCATTTTTTAGCGCTTGTCTTTTAGACATCTTGATGAATGAAAAGGTTGGGTGATATTGTGATTATAGCATAATTTTTCTCCTCGGTCTATAAAAAATCTCCGAGAGCGTCGCTTGATGCCCTCGGAGATATGCTTTTATCGGTTATTTCTTCTTTTTTCTTGCCGTGACTGCGATGACGGTTACCGCAACGGCTATTACACAGACTGCCGCGATGACGACAGGGATGACGAAATTGCCGTCGGTTGAATTTTCGTCGTCAGAGGTTGCGTCAGACTGTTCGGATTCGTCACTCTCAAACGATTCGACGAAGAGAGATTCGTTATTGTCGGATTCATCTGCGTTTGAGCCGTCGGAGACGGGCTCGTCGGGGGTCGATTCGTCCTTATCAGGTTCGTCGGGCGTTGAAGTGTCGGGTGTCGGGGTGTCGGGCTCGGAAGCTTCGGGCTCGCTCGTGTCGTCGGTGGACCCCGCGTCCTTTATTCCTACGAGGAGCTCCGAGCAAAATACAAAGTTGCCGCCGCCGGGGCCGAACGACAGCTTGACGTATCTTGCCGAAACGGGGGAGGCTTCGTATTTTATGCAGGAATCGGTCGCGTCCATAATAAGAGGCGGTGTCGCAAGAACGCGGAAGTCGCGTCCGTTGTCGGAAACGCTGAGCTCTATCGACACGGGTGCGCCGATGCCGTATTCCAATCTGTTATCGAAATGAGCGTAAAAATGAGTAAGATCGTCGCGTTGCTCACCGAGATCGACCGTCACGCTCATCCTGCCCTCGGAATCGAGAAGCGAGTGATGGAATGCGTGCCAATCGGTGCTGAGGGGCTCGGATGCGATGATTCCGTCGGTCAGCTCCTTGCCGCTTACGATCTGGTAATCGGCGCCGTTGCCGTCCACGTACGATCTGCAGCCGACGTAGCTCTTGCCGACCGATATCCAGTTAACGTCGGGCGACATAAGGCTGTCGCGCTGTATGTCGTCGACTATTTGACAGTCGGTGACCACCTGCTCGGGGCGCACCGAGTCGATATCCGCCTGCGTAAGCGTTTTGGTTGCGTATTTGTAGGTAAGGTCATAGACCATACGGTACTGAGGGTCGTTGGAATAGCACGCCTGATAGTACACGCCTGCCTTGCCGTCCTGATAGTACATCTTCACGGCGTCCATCATCGAGGAGTTCAAGCCGCCGTCGAGATAATTCAGGTAGCGCGCGAAGTAATCGTCGGTGTAAACCCTTCCGTCACACTCCATTTCCATCGAAAGACCGTACCTTTCGGACAATGCGACGCTTGAATTAACACGGGTCGGGTCGTTGTAGCCGCCCCACATAAGGTTGGGCTGCATACAAGCCACGTCGAAGCCGTAGCTTTTCCAATCCTGATAGCCGTTTGCCTTGTACCAGGGGATCCATATGAATTTCAAGCCCTTTGAGTGGAGATAGTCTGCCGCGTAGGTAAGTATCTGCGCGTCGTCGTCTGCGGCGACGTATTCCTCAAGCCAATAGAAGCCGACAAGGTCTAAATGCTTGTAGCCGCGCTGCTCAAAGCGTGCTATCTGCTCGTCGATCATCCATTTCAATGCGTACTTTCGGTCCTCGAGCTTGGAAAAGTTGAGGCTTCTTCCGCCGAGCGAGCCGAAGTTGGTCGCGTTTTTGCCGGGATAAAGCAGGGTGAAGAACACGCCCGCCTTGCTGTCGGTGTCACCGAGAGCAGACTTCGTCGTGCCGAACGCCTTTTCAAGCGCGTCGACGTTTGCGCCGCTTGTAAACGTGTCGTCAACGTATGCCGTCCAGTCGATCGCCTTCGTGGGGTTCGCCTCGTCGAGATGCATTCTCGCGCCCGAGGGTCCGTAGTCCATGCAGGGAAGGAAAAGGTAGCTGTCGAAGAAAAAGTCCTTTATGTTGCCGTTTTTGTCAAGATAAGCGGTATAGGGCAAAAGATCCTTTTCGTAATGCCTGCCCTTGTCACCCGAGGAGTATCTGAAGGTGTAGGTGAGCAATACGTTTTCGTATCCGTCCATATCGTCCGCGGTGGGCACCTTTGCAGACGCCGACGGAGCGATGCACAGCAGAGCGGTCGCAAGCATCATTGCTGTGATTAATAATGAAATTATTCTTTTCATAGCATCCTCGCGGTTATTATTATTCAAAATCGTCCTTGATCTCGACGTTTCCTCGGAAGTATTTTTCATCCCTTTCGGTTATCTCGCGGAGCACGCGACAGGGGCTTCCGACTGCAACGACGTTTGCGGGAATGTCCTTCGTGACAACGCTTCCCGCACCGATGATGCTGTTTTCGCCGATGGTCACGCCGGGGAGTATTATGCTCCCCGCGCCTATCCAGACGTTGTTTTTTACAGTGACGGGAAGATTATACTGCACGCCCTTTGCGCGCAGCGACGGCGAAATGGGGTGGGTGCCTGTGCAGATGGTGACGTTCGGCGCGATAAGTACGTTGTCGCCGATGTATATTTCGCAGTCGTCAACGAGGGTCAGGTTGAAATTGGCGTAAAAGGATTTGCCGATATGGACGAATTTGCCGCCCCAATTTGCGTGGAACGGTGTTTCTATGTAGCCGCCCTCGCCAAACTCGGCAAACATTTTTTTCAAAAGTATTTGCTTTTTCTCATATTCGGTCGGCTTCAATGAATTGTATTCAAAAAGCATATCCAGGCTTTTCGCCTGCTCGGCAAGCAGCTCGGCGTCGGTGCAGAGATAAAGCTCGCCCGAGTGCATCTTTCTTTTAAGCTCGTTGAGCTCCATAAGGGACCTCCCGTAAGTTTTTTTGTTATTTTAACATAAAAATACGCTTTAAGCAACTCTTTCTCTTTTCTTTTCGCTTGTTTTGTGTTAGAATATACACATAAAATCAAGGACGGTCAATATGGAATATACGATAAAGCCGATAGCGCACATATATAACGACCTTACGACCAAATTCGGGGTTCCCCGCCAAAGCGGACTTGCCCGCTCGCTGATGTCCGAAATCGTCTTCGAGCCCGAGTTTCGCGTGTCCGAGGCGCTCCGCGGGATCGAGGATTTTTCACACGTCTGGCTGATATGGAGCTTTTCCGAGGCACGCCGCGAAAGCTGGTCTCCCACGGTACGCCCGCCGAGGCTCGGCGGAAACGAAAGACTCGGCGTGTTTGCCACCCGCTCGCCCTACCGCCCGAACAGTCTTGCGCTTTCCTGCGTGAAGCTCGAGGGAGTGGAGAAGCGAGAGGGAAAGGGCGACGTGCTTATCGTTTCGGGTGCCGATTTGATGAACGGAACGCCGATATATGACGTGAAGCCCTATCTTCCATACGCCGACGCGATTCCCGACGCGGTCGGTGGATTTGCGCCCGACGGCGGGAAAACACTCTGCGTCGTCGATGAAAACGACTCGCTTTCGGTTCTGCCGGAATCGAAAAGAACAGCCCTGACCGAGCTGCTCGCACGCGACCCGCGTCCGCAGTATCACGACGACCGCGAGCGTGTGTACGGTATGGCGTTCGGCGGGTACGAGGTCAAGTTCCGTGTCGACGGCGAACGGCTGTATATTATGTCGATAATTAAATGATTTGCGGCAGTTTTTCTTTGAAAAATAAAGAGAAATCGCCTCTTTTTCTTTACAATCGGGAGTTTTTGTGGTAGAATTAAAATAGCTTAATTTGGAAGTAATTTGAAGGGAAATTATATATGGATATAATTGCAAAAATTGCAGAAGAGCTTAAAATACGCGTAAAGCAGGTCGAGGCGGCGGTCGGTCTTATCGACGAGGGCAACACTATTCCCTTTATCGCCCGCTACCGTAAGGAGGCGACCGGCTCGCTCGACGACGAAAAGCTCCGCGAGCTTGGCGAAAAGCTCGAGTTCTACCGTGCGCTCGATGCAAGACGCGCCGACGTTCAGCGCCTTATCGACGAGCAGGGTAAGCTCACCGACGAGCTTGTTGCCGCTATCGAAAACGCGCAGACGCTTTCCGAGCTTGAGGATATTTACCGTCCCTACCGTCCCAAGCGCCGCACTCGCGCAAGCATCGCGGCTGAGGCAGGGCTTACTCCGCTTGCAGAGCTTATGCTCGAGCAGAAAAAGGACGTTGACATCGTCGCCGAGGCGGAAAAATATTTAAATCCCGAAAAGAAGATAAATAATGCGACCGACGCGCTGAACGGCGCGAAGGATATTATTGCCGAGAAGGTCTCGGATAACGCCGAATTCAGAAAATGGATCCGCGAATTCACCTACCGCTCGGGTAACCTTGTCGCTAAGGCAAAGACCGAGGAGGACAGCGTTTACAGGCTTTATTACGATTATAACGAGCCACTCTCCAAGATGCCGTCTCACCGTGTGCTTGCCGTCGACCGCGGCGAAAAGGAGGGTATCCTTTCTATAAAGGTCGAGTGCGACAAGGAAAAGGTGTTTGATTATCTGAGAGGTCAGATGCTTTCGGCGCGCGAGTGCTCGAGCACCGATTTCGTCCGCGAGGCGACTGACGACGCATACGAAAGACTTATCGCTCCCTCGGTCCAGACCGAAATGCGCAACACCATAACCGAGCAGGCGCAGGAGCAAGCGATCCGCGTGTTCGGCGAAAACCTCAAGAACCTGCTTATGCTTCCTCCGGTTCGCGGCAAGGTCGTTATGGGCTTTGACCCCGCTTACAGAACCGGCTGTAAGATAGCCATTGTCGACGGATTCGGCGACGTGCTCGACATGACCGTCGTTTACCCGACTCCTCCCCAGAACAAGACCGAGGAGGCAAAGGCAAAGCTCAAATCGCTTATAAATAAGCACAAGGTAGACATTATCTCTATCGGTAACGGCACCGCGTCGAAGGAAAGCGAGATCTTCGTTGCGGGTATGCTCAAGGAGCTCGACCGCCCCGTAAGCTATATTATGACGAACGAGGCGGGCGCTTCGGTCTACTCTGCAAGCAAGCTTGCGAGCGAGGAATTTCCTCAGTTCGACGTTTCGCTTCGTAGTGCCGTTTCGATCGCGAGACGACTTCAGGACCCCTTGGCAGAGCTTGTTAAGATCGACCCGAAGGCGATCGGCGTCGGTCAGTATCAGCACGATATGGAGCCCAAGGCACTCGACAACTCGCTTTCGGGCGTTGTCGAATCCTGTGTTTCGGGCGTCGGTGCAGACCTTAATACCGCGTCTGTCAGCCTGCTTTCGCACATCGCGGGCATCAACTCCAAAATTGCGAAGAGCATTTACGAATACCGCACCACGGTCTCCAAGTTCAAGACGAGAAGCGAGCTTCTGAAGGTCAAGGGCATCGGCGAAAAGGCGTATAAGCAGTGCGTCGGCTTCCTCAGAGTACCCGAAAGCCGCGAGGTTTTGGATAACACCGCGGTTCACCCCGAAAGCTACGAGGCGGCGTATTCGCTGCTTAAGCTGTTGGGCTACAGCAGAGAGGACGTCAGCGAAAGAAGACTTTCCGAGCTTCCCAAGAAGGTCGAGGCGGCAGGCAACGCGAAGGTTGCAGCCGAGCTCGGCATCGGCGTACCCACGCTTAACGATATCGTTTCCGAGCTTATGAAGCCGGGTCGCGACCCCCGTGACGAGCTTCCTCCCCAGATACTCCGCACCGACGCGATGGATATCTCCTCGCTCAAGGCGGGTATGGAATTTGTCGGAACCGTTCGCAACGTTGCCGACTTCGGCGCGTTTGTCGACATCGGCGTGCATCAGGACGGCTTGGTCCATATTTCCAAGCTCTCCAATCGCTTCGTAAAGCGCGCAAGCGACGTCGTCAAGGTCGGTGATATCATCAAGGTGAGGGTCATTGACGTTGACGTTGCAAAAAAACGCATATCTCTTGAAAAAATACAGTAAAATATGCAATATTGCTATTGCAATCCTGCAAAAAGCGTTGTATAATAACTCATTCTTATTGAATTCAAATCCTTTTGGAGGTAAATAATTATGCAGATCAACAATCAGTATCTTCAGGACCTTTACGCTCAGGTTGAAAAGCGCAACGCAGGCGAAAAGGAATTCCTTCAGGCTGTCGGCGAGGTTTTTGAATCTCTCGCGCCCGTTATCGAAAAGCGTCCCGACCTCGTTAAGGCGGGCATTATGGACCGCATCGTTGAGCCCGAACGTTTCATTCAGTTCCGTGTTGCTTGGGTAGATGACAACGGCGCGGTTCAGGTAAACCGCGGCTTCCGCGTTCAGTTCAACAGCGCGATCGGCCCCTACAAGGGAGGCTGCCGCTTCCATCCCAGCGTTTGCTCCTCGGTTATCAAGTTCCTCGGCTTTGAGCAGACCTTTAAGAACTCCCTCACCGGTCTCCCCATGGGCGGCGGTAAGGGCGGTGCAGACTTCGACCCCAAGGGCAAGTCGGATAACGAAATCATGCGCTTCTGTCAGGCATTCATGACCGAGCTCCAGAAGTATCTCGGCCCCGATACCGACGTTCCTGCGGGCGACATCGGCGTAGGCGCAAGAGAGGTCGGCTATATGTTCGGTCAGTACAAGCGCATCCGCGACGAATTCACCGGCGTTCTCACCGGTAAGGGTCTTTCCTACGGCGGCTCGCTTGCAAGAACTCAGGCTACCGGTTACGGTCTTTGCTACTTTACAGATAACATGCTCAAGAAGAAGGGCGACAGTTTCGTTGGCAAGACCGTTGTAATCAGCGGCTCGGGCAACGTTGCTATCTACGCTTGCGAAAAGGCTACCCAGCTCGGCGCAAAGGTTGTTGCAATGTCCGACTCCAACGGCTACGTTTACGATCCCAACGGCATCAAGCTTGACGTTGTTAAGCAGATCAAAGAGGTTGAGCGCGGCAGAATCAAGGAATATGCCGAACGCGTTGAAGGCGCCACCTACACAGAGGGTAAGGGTATCTGGACCATTAAGTGCGATATCGCTCTCCCCTGCGCTACTCAGAACGAGCTTAACGGCGACGACGCTAAGGCGCTTATCGCGAACGGCGTAAAGTACGTTGCAGAAGGCGCAAATATGCCCTCTACTCCCGAAGCAATCGAGGCATTCCTCAAGGCAGGCATCTACTTTGGCCCCGCTAAGGCAGCAAACGCAGGCGGCGTTGCTACCTCGGGTCTCGAAATGAGCCAGAACTCGATGAGACTTTCCTGGACCTTCGAAGAGGTTGACGAAAAGCTTCGCGGCATTATGGACGGCATCTTCGCGAACGCAACCAAGGCTGCTGCAGAATATGCTGACAGCGACGATAACCTCGTAGCAGGTGCGAACATTGCCGGCTTCCTTAAGGTTGCCGATGCAATGAAGGCACAGGGCGTTCTTTAATCGCTTCGCTCTCAATGAAAATGCTTTGCGTTTAAATAATAAAAACGTATTAAAAAAGGACCGTTTCGACGGTCCTTTTTTGTTGTTGGCTTACTTTTAAAGTTCTTTTCTTTTAATAAACATCCAAACAGCGCCGATAAAATTAGCAATAAACGTCAAGTGGATGAGATAGAATGCAATACCGGAATTAAAATCCTCATTAGATGTAACACCAAGGTTGGCAAAATCGACTTTTATAATGAGGAAAAGGAGAAACGCAAGTAAATTGAAAATTAACACAAGAAATGGCTTTTTGGAGTTTGCGGACAAAGCCGTAAGTAGGGTAAAAACTATAATGGCGATGATGAAAATGACGTAAAAAACGCCTTCTTCATATAATGTTTTGTTGATTCGCGCGGCTTCCATAAGAGAAACTCTTACAAGATCTTTAGCTTTGAATTCGTCGTTTTCATCGATTTTTGTTTCGCTGATTTCCAAAAGATCTTCTTTTAATTCTTTGTTTGCTACAGAATATGGCAGAAAAATCGATAAAAGCAGTATGGCGCTGGCTACAAGAATTATTATAGCAGGAATAGGTTTTGCGGTTTTGAATTTTTTGAACATAACAGCACTCCTCTTTCAATGTTTACAAAATTATAACACATATGTGCGCAAATGTCAACATATGTGTTCAAACTTTGCATTGAAATCGCATAGAATATACGTGAGGTGAGATTCATGTATATTCCGACGCTGGACGCAAAAACGGTTGGCGATGCTGTGGCGTATTTCAGAAAAAAGCGCGGTCTGTCACAAGAGGTTTTGAGCGGACTTGCAGATATCGGGCGCAGTCATTTGAGTGCTATCGAGCGCGGTGAAAGAAAACCTACGTTGGAAACGCTTTATAGGATATGTTGCGCGCTTGACATTAAAATGAGCACGCTTGTATCGCACCTCGAGACATTGCTTGAAGAACGAAATCAATAATGATAAAACGAAAGGACGGCGCGAAACCGTCCTTTTTGTATTATTAATATTAAAAGTTTTTGGGAGTTCAAGAACACTTTTTTCAAAAAGGGTTCTTGGAAAAATGTTCATAGAAAAATGTTCCTTTAAACCTTTCAAAGCGTTTCCATCCAGCTTGCGATGTAGGGCGTGAGGATGTTGTAGCCCTTGGAGTTGGGGTGCACCGTGTCGGGGAGACACTCGGTGGTGTGGCCCTTGAGGAGGTACTTGTTGAGATTCTCATCGAAGTAAAGATCGAGGTAGGGGATTTCCCACTTGTCGCAGATCTTTTTCGAAAGCGCGAAGTATTCGCTCATATCGCTCATTCTGCCGTACTGAGCGGCGGGCATTTGGAAGGTGACGATAAAGCCGAATATTGCGCCCTTGTAGTTTTCCTTGGCGTACTTGAAGGTCGCTTCGAGACCGCCTGCAAAGCTGTTCATATCAAAGGGACCGTCGAAGCCCTCGGTCATAACGCCGACGGGAGCAGAATCCCAAGCGTCGTTTGCGCCGCCCTCGATGATGCAATAATCGTATTTGTTGTCCTTTTCGGCGATAAGCTGGTTGATTACGGTGTTTTCGCCGCGGCATAGCGACATAGACGCGCCGCCCTTGCTTCTGTTAAGACCGGTCATGCCCTTTTCAACCATGATCCTGCCTGCCCAGCCCACGGTTTCGCCGTAGGTCGGGTCGTTCCATTCGCAGACCGCTTCGCAGAGCGAGTCGCCTACAAATATCACCGATTTTCCCTGTAATTTCATATGAAACCTCTGTCAGTCGATCTTGCTTTTTATGTAACCGTTGATTTCGGACTTCTGGATGCCGAGCGCAGCAGCGAGCTCACTGAAGAGCAGGTCCTCCGCGCGCTTGAAATAGCGCTCGTCCACAGCGGAGAGCTTCTTTTTTGCCGCTATCATTCTTTCGCGCTTTTCGAATATGCACTTGGAAAGCGAAATAAGCGCGCCGCAATCGTGCAGCTTGATTATTTTGTCGTACTTGTCCGAAAGCTCACGCGGGGAAGTAACGTCGCAAGCCACGGGCTCGATTTCGGGGATGCTGTTTATGAGCGCATCTGCCTCTTCCTTGCTGATGATCGCGCGCATAAATACCGATTCGTTGTCAGCGGGCGTGAATATCATACAGCTCTGATAAAGTGGCTGCAGCTTGTAGCAGGGACGGATCTCGCCTAAAAACTCCTTTTCGACAATGTCTTCAACACGGCATACTCCCGTTTCGCCGTAAATAATCAAATCGCCTATTGCGAACCTCATAGAAAATACCTCTCTGGTAACCGAAAAAAGCCTGCTCGCCGCAAGCAACGGGACACTTCGATCCGCGTTGCAAAAAACCACGGCAAGTCGCGAAACAATAGCGCATACACAGCTATTATGTTAACATTATAACACATTGTTCATAATTTCGCAAGCCTTTTTGAGCTCAAAAATTTCGAATCGATGCAGGGAAAGCTCTCATGCTGCAGGTTTATAATCAAATACCCCTCCGTAATAAGGAGGGGTGTCGCGTAGCTTGATGCAAAAAATATTTATTGAAGCGGAGTATAACCGTTTTCGTCGATGATTCGTTGACCTTCATTAGAAAGCATAAAGTCGACAAGCTTCTTTACGTTTTCGTTTTCGTTGTCAGCTCGGTACACTGCGTAAAATTCCTGTATTATCGGATAACTCCCGTTTCGGATGTTTTCCTCGCTCGGATATATGCCGTTGACAGACAGAAGCTTGATGCCGCCGTTGCCGACAACGTCCTCGACGTAGAACCTGAAAGAAAATCCAATGGCGCCGCCGAAAATGGCAAGAGGGTTCTTTTTGATGCTTCTGTCGCCCATGAATTTGAGCATTACGGTTTGACTGCCGCTTCCTTCCGGGCGATCTACCGTGTTTATCGGACGGTTTGCGCCGCCGACGTCTGCCCAATTTGTTATATCCCCCGCGTATATATCGCGTATCTGTCCGACGGTCAAAGAGTCTACGGGATTGTCGTCGTTCACAAAGAATACGAAAGCTTCATAGCCGATAGGAACGTATACAAGATCAACGCCTTGCTCCTCGGCGTACTTCTTTTGTTGCTCGGATGGAGAAGCACAAAGTATTACGTCGGCGGTTCCGTCGACCACACCCTTGTATGCCTTTACAGTGTCTGTGAAAACGATCGCACTGTTATCACAGTAGCTTTTTCCGTCGAATACAACCGATTCGGGAGGATACACAGAGTCGACGATGGCGGAATATACCGGCAAAAGAGCCGCGGCTCCGTCAATGACGGGGATGTCTCCTTCGAGCTGAAGCTCGGATTCTACCTTTACAATGGAAGAATTGTCGGTAAACGGCAGATAACGCTCGGGTTCGATGATCCTTGTGCCGAAATTGCTTCCGCAACGATAGGTAACAAGAGCATATAAACCGACGTTAAAGGAGACAAATATTAATGCAATAGCCGTAAGAATGGCAATTTGTTTGGAAAGCTTCATCGCGGTCACCACCATTCTCTTGAAACAAAGTGGATAATCGAGGTGTTGTCATAAGCGATTATGGCGTAGACGGTGTGCGAGATGGTCAACAGGACGCCTATTGTGACAATGGCGAAAAGAATGCGGTAAAACGTCTTACTTTTCATAATGCCCTCACATTCGGGTGATTCCGTTCATAAAGATCAACACAGCTGTTACGAATGCGACGAGCAGAACTGCCGCGATTATGATCGAGATTATCGCAATGCGCTTGCTGTCTTTCGAAGGACAGAGTCTGCGCTGCCTGATATATCGTACAACGGCTGTGACAAGGAATATGAGCGCGGCGACGGGAGCGCCGCAAATGCACATCAGAAGCAAGAAGAACACAACACCCATAATTTGTCTCCTTCACGAAAAAAATTCTTACTGCATTATAGCATAAGGCGGACGTTATTGCAAGTTGTGCTTAATTTGGGAAGCCTCGCGATTCAAAGTGCCTCGATCAGCTCTTTATCGTCAAGTATCTTTTGCTGAAAGACCTCGCGGATGATGGAGTGACCCTCGGCGCTGGGGTGCATTCCGTCGATGCCGAGGAGACTGCCCATACTGCCCTTGAAGACCGAGCGAAGGTCAAGCAGGTGGCAATTTGCGAGCTTGGCGACCTTTTCGGCGAGGTGGCTGTAATGCTCCTGCCATCTGGATATGCGGTTGATGTCGCCCATCCAGCTCAGGACGTTATTGTAATTGAGTCCGCGGGTGACCCAGTTCATAAACCTCTCGGAATCTATCGGCACGAGCGTGCATATGGCGACCTCGGCGCCCTTGCCGCGCGCGAAGTCTACAAGCTTTAAGTAGGTTTCGGTGAATTTGTCCTCGGGCGTGTTGGGAGAAAATTCGCCCTTGGGGTTTTCCGCAACGGACGCCCAGTTGTAGTTGCAGTCGTTTCCGCCGTATTCAAGCACGACAACCGTGTCCTTGTCGCAATCCTCGAGGGTGTCATCCATAATGCGCAAGCCCTCGTCGATGGTCGCGCCCATCTTACAGCAATTCTCGACCTCAATTCCGTTTTCCAAAAGCTTTTCGTATCTGTAGCCGAACAGCGTATAGCGCTTGAGCTCGTCGCTGTACATTACTCCCTGGAGGATGGAATCTCCGTAAATTTTGATCTTTTTCAATTTGCTCAGTTCCTTTGCGTCTTTGTCTGTGCGGCCCGTGGACCGCATACAAAGTTTACCTCTTACTCGTCAATAAGTCTACCTACCGTTGCGAAAACCGACCCTACCGCTCGGGTCGGGTGCGGTAGAGAAAAAATTCTACCACTCTACCTTTGGTAGAAAAACAAGTAATTGCAACGCTTTTGGGGTCTTGACAAGACAAAACGGGTGTGTTATTATAAAAGCAAGGGAGGTGAGCGAACCTTGGTCGATTACAAAAGAATAATTGCGGGAAACATCACTGAGCTGAGAAAGGCTGTGCCTTATACGCAGGCAGAGCTTGCGGAAAAGCTCAATTATTCCGACAAAGCCGTTTCGAAGTGGGAGCGCGGGGAGTCGATTCCCGACGTTGTCGTTTTAAAGCAGATCGCCGATCTGTTTGGCGTTACGGTCGATTATCTTTTGGAGGAGGTGCATCCCCTCAAGGCGACGATGCAAAGCGTTCCGCGTCAGCTTAAGAAGAACCGCGCGCTGATCACGGGGCTTTCCTGTATGCTTTGCTTTTTAATAGCGACGATAATCTTTGTTATTCTCGGCTCGCTTGCCGAAATGCACAGGCTCTGGCTCGCTTACGTTTACTGCATTCCGATCTGCTCGATAATACTTATCGTATTCAATTCGATTTGGGGCAGACCGAAGCTCAACTACCTTTATATAACGATTTTGATGTGGAGTCTGCTTGCAAGCATCTATCTCACGATAGGCATTTACTCGAAATGGCTTATCTTCCTCATCGGCATCCCCGGTCAGGTGATAATCGTGATGTGGTCGGGCATCAAGGCAAAAATCTTCAAAAAATAAAAGAGACGCCTTGGGCGTCTCTTTTGTGCTTATTTTTGGACCGGACAGCGGTTATCTATTAAAGACCGAAGCGCATCTTATAAGAGGTTACGGTGTTTTGCATAAGCATCGCGATGGTCATAGGTCCTACGCCGCCGGGAACGGGGGTGATGTAGGATGCCTTTTCGGCGCAGGAGTCGAAATCAAGGTCGCCTACCAGCTTGTCACCGACGCGATTGATGCCGACGTCGATAAGCACGGCGCCCTCCTTGACCATATCGCCGGTTATCATCTGCGGTCTGCCGACTGCAGCGACGAGGATGTCTGCATTCTTGGTGAAGGACGCAAGATCCTTTGTGCGGGAGTGGCAAACGGTTACGGTGCCGTTTTCGGCAAGCAAGAGTGCACTCATCGGCTTGCCGACGATGTTGCTTCTGCCGACGATAACACAGTTTTTGCCCGAGACCTCGACGTTTGCCTCCTTAAGGAGACGCATAACGCCTGCGGGTGTGCAGGGCTGGAATCTGGGACTGCCGGTGAAAAGCTTGCCGACGTTGTAGGCGTGGAACGCGTCTACGTCCTTGTCGGGGTGAATAGCCTCGATGACTCTGTCGGGATCTATCTGCTTGGGAACGGGCATCTGAACGAGGATGCCGTCGACAGCTTCGTCCTTGTTAAGAAAATCGATAAGCTCGAGAAGCTTTTCCTCGGTCTCGTCAGCCGAAAGAAGATATTCAAGGCTTGTGATGCCGACCGCTTCGCAGGCTCTTTTTTTGTTGCGAACGTAGACCGCGCTTGCGGGGTCGTCGCCTACAAGGATAACAGCGAGACAGGGTGCGCGTCTTCCGTCAGCGGTGAGCGATTTGATTTCTTCTGCGATTTCCGATTTGCACTTTGCGGATATCGCCTTTCCATCGATAATGTTCATTTTTATTCCTCCTCGGGCTCGGTGATGGATTTTTCTGCTTCAATGATCGCCTCTTCAGCGTCGCCGTCGAGCATCGCCTGCTCCTCAAGCGTTTCCGCCTCAGCGTCGTCAAGCTCGTCTAACGCTTCAAGCTCCTCGTTTTCCTCGACTTCCTCGATATCCTCGGCGTCGTTTTCAAAAACGCCCGAATCGAGCGAATCCTCGAGCTTGCTCATAGCTATTCTTACGGTTTCGAACTCCGACTTGTATTCGGTCATTTCGAGCTCCTCCTCCTTGCGGCGTCGATTGAGCACGACAAGTCCTATAATAGACGCGATTACGCAGATAATGCCGACAAGCACCGAAAACCTCAGCGAGCCGACAAGGTAGAGGCTGTCTGCGCGAAGCGTTTCGATATAGGCTCTTCCCAAGCCGTACCAGCCGATGTAGGTGAAGAAGATCTGTCCGTTGAACTTCTTTTTGCGATAGAAAACGGCAAGAATGAGAATCAGTCCGAGCGCGTTCCAAAGCGATTCGTAAAGGAAGGTGGGGTGAACGAGATGCATATCCTTCTGGATAATGCCATCGACTCTGACCACCTCGAGCCACATACGCCAGGGCAGCTTTTCGATTCCCTCGGAAACGCCGTAAGCTTCTGCGTTGACGAAGTTGCCCCATCTGCCGATGACCTGACCGAGCATAACCGCAGGTGCGAGTGCGTCGAGCATCGAAAGGGGATTCATTTTCTTGACCTTGTTGTAGATAAGCACAGCCGCAAGTCCGAAAATTATGCCGCCGTAGATCGCAATACCGCCGTTGCGGATGTTTATGATGTTAAGGAATCCTGTCCCCTTGAAATCGGTTTCCCACGTGGTTGCCACGTAGGCGAATCTCGCGCCGACAATGGCGGTGGGGAGCATTATAAGCGTGATGTTGTAAAGCGAATCGGGGTCGAGCATCTCTTTTTTTACACCGAGGTGATAAAACAGCAAAAACGCCATCATTATACCGAAGGTGATGATGATTCCGTACCACTTGATTTCAAGACCGAACACGGAAAACGCGTTTTCGTTGACGGTGAATTCGAGTCCCAGTCCCGGAAATTTGATCAGGTTCATAAATCGGTTCCTTTCTGTATTATGCTTATCGAGCGATTGCGAGTGTCGATGGATCCTATCGCGTCGCGGATCTCCTGCTCGGTCACGTCGCGTAGCATTTCGATGCAGTCAAACTCGTCGTAATCGAGGTGCGCGCAAGCCGCCATTGATGCCGTGAGATCCTCACAGGAGTCGAACAGCGTAAGGCTTTCGGCGTATGCCGCCTTCTTTTCACGCAGTATCTGCTCGTGAGTGAAGAAGATTTCCTTTCTACGCTCTATTTCCTCGCAGACACGCTCGGCTACGGCATCGTAGTCGTTTCCGCTTCCCGAAATTGCGATGTATGCGCTGTTTTCGGAGGAGGTGTAGCCCGCGTAAAAGCGCTCGTTGATAAGACCGCTTTCGTAGCTTTGACAGAAAAAGTCACTCGCTCTTCCGAACATAAGCGATATGGCAAGCCGCATTGCAGTCGCACGGCGGGTGGATTCGTAATCGTTTCTTTCCGACGGCGTGCACTTGAAGCCGATGCAGTAAAGTGCGCTTGCGACGACCGAGCTTTCAACGATTCTGTCGCGTACTACGTGCTCCGGCTCTGCCTCGTAGATCGTCTTGGGACGCTCGGTGCGCGGAAGGTCGAAGTATTGCTCGACGGCAGACAGCACCTTGTCCATATCGACGTCGCCGCAGACGCAAAGCGAGAGGTTTGACGGAACGTAAAAGTGCTCGTACGCCGTGTAAAGCGTTTCCTTGGTGATTTCGGATATGGTTTCGACGCTGCCCGAGATCGGGTATATGGTCGGGTGAGCGTGATAAAGCGCCTGCCTCAGGTTTCTTCCGACGTTGGTCGAGGGACTGTCGTCGTACATCGTGATCTCGCGTGCGATTATCTTCTTTTCCTTTTCCACCGAATCGTCGCTGCAATGGATGCTTGAAACCGAAGAAAGCAGAACGTTGAGGTTCTCGTAAAAGTTTTCGGTGCAGGAAAAATAATAGCAGGTGTTCGAGAAAGAGGTGTAGGCGTTGGCGTTGCCGCCGAAGCTGTCGAAGTCGAGGAAGGAATCGCGTCCGTCCTCTGTTTCAAACATTTTGTGCTCAAGGAAATGCGCGGTTCCCGAAGGAAGCGTGTGGATGACGCCGTCTCGCTCGTATTTTATGTCCGCGCCGCCGAAATTACAGCAGACCATAGCGAACATCGCCTTGCGATCCTTGGGAATAATAGTTATCTTGAATCCGTTTTCAAGCGTTGCGCTGTAGTAGCACTCCTTGAAGGTCTTGTTTTCGGTAAGTGTGAATCGACTCATTCTCCACCTCCGAGTATATATTCAAGCTCGGGCGTGACGCTTTTCGCAAACGAGATGACGTCCTCCCTTGAAACGTTCATTATCAGCTCAAGGCTTTCCTCGAGCGTCGCCGCATCCTTGGCGATGATCTGACTCAAAAGGTAGCCGCTTATCGAGTTGAGACTGCTTTCGACGCTGTTGAGCGAGCGTGCGATCGAATTCTTCGCGTTCAAAAGGTCGGAATCGAGAAAATCGCCGTTCTTCATAGCGTCGACCTCGCGGTAGATGGCTTCTATCGCCTTGTCCTCGACCCCCGGCTCAAGCCCGCAGGAGACGAAGATGATGTTTTTTCTGCTCGACGGATAGCTCGAGCAATAATAGCAAAGCCCCTCGCGCTCGCGCACGTTCATAAAGAGCTTGCTCGCCGCCGAGCCACCGAAAATTTCGTCGTAAACGGTAAGAATCGCGCGAGACCTTGCGTCGTCGCAAAAATCGCTTGTCAGTCCGAGGATGAGGACGCTTTGCTCCATTTCCATTTCCTCGCGGACGCGGATGATCTCGTTTCGGCGTTCGTGCACGACCGAGCGGCTCAGCTCGCCGCTTCTTTTTGTGAAGGGGAGATGCGTATTGACGCATTCCTCGACGTATTCGAAATCTGCTTCTCCTGCGTATGTAATGAACACGGGCGCAGATTCGATAAGGCGTTTGTAGTAAGGGATGAGCTTGCTCCCGTCGAGTGCCTCGACGCGTTTTATATCGCCTGCCGCATCGACCGAAAACGGTTCGTTTTCGCACATTATCTGCCTTGCGCGGAGCATAGCGTAGGAGGGCTTGTTTTCAACGAGGGATGCGATCTCCTCGATGAGGCAAGCCTTTTCGTTGACGACCGCACCCTCGGGGAATGCACCGTCAACGAGGTTCGGGTTGAATATCGCGTCGCCCAAAAGCTCGGTCGCGCGGAAAAGCACACGCTCGTTGTCGAACGCATAGGAATCGGCGAGCGCGTTTATTTCAAGACGCACCAACAAAAGCTCGCCGCGGCGCTGAACGTACGCGTCGAGCCCCAATGCGTACAGATCGTCCTTTATAAGCGAGAACGACTGCATCGTGGGGTAGCTTCCGGTTGTGAGCGACAGAAGGTTTGTCAAAAGCGAATAGCCCGACGCCGTTTCCTCGTCGAGATCTACAGCGAAGGAAACGGTCATCAAAGCCGATTTGAACTTATCGGTTTTGCAGGCGGCGAGAAGGACACCCTCCTGCGGATGACTGATCTTTATATTCATCGATTAAATAAGTGATGCGCTGTCCTTGTCAAGATAAAGCTTTGCGTTGTCGTGTCTGCGGAGGATGGTTGCGGGGCATTCCTCGTCGACGTTGCCGTTTATGGTTCTGTTTACGGCGTTTGCCTTGGTGATGGCGGGAACGATGCAGAACACGCTTTCAGCCGCGACGAGCGTCGGGATGGTGAGCGTGAGCGCGTACTTCGGAACCTCGTCGAGCGACTTGAAGCAGCCGTCGTTGACCTGCTGCATACGACAGGTTTCGTCGAGAGAAACCACCTTCACCGTCTTTTCGTCGTTGAAATCGGCGACGTGAGGATCGTTAAACGCGATGTGTCCGTTTTCGCCGATGCCCATAATGATGACGTCACATTTATTTGCGTTGAGCAACGCGGAATAACGTTCGCATTCCGCCTCGGGATCGGTTGCGGTGCAGTCGATATAGTCTACAGACGCGAAGGGGACCTTGCCGAAAATAGCGTTCTTTAGGAAGTTGCCGAAGCCCTGAGGTGCGTCGGCGGGAAGTCCGATGTATTCGTCCATGTGAAAGGCGTGGATCTTGGTCCAATCGATGCTTTTATCCTCGATTATCGCCTTGAGAAAGTCGTTTTGGCTGGGTGCCGCCGCGAAGATCATATTGATCTCGCCCTTTTTTTCGATCTGTCTTTTGATCTCTGCCGCAGCCTCGCGTGCCGCGTATTCGCCCATTTCGGCTCTTGTTTCAAACGCGACGTAGTCGAGCTTGTCGATCTTGCCCTGCTTAATGATTGCCATACTGTTTACCTCTCGTATATGATCTTGCCGCCCGAAATTACGGCAACTATATTAACGTCGTTGTCAAAAATCGTGAAGTCTGCGCGCTTGCCTTGGACGATTTCGCCTCTGTCGTGCATATTGCAAAGCCTTGCGGGGGTGGTGCTCATCATTTTGACCGCGTCGGTAAGGCTTGCGCCGGCAGACAGCGCGTTGCGAACGAGTCTGTCGGTGGTTGCGACGCTTCCCGCGAATGCCTGACCGCCCGGCATCTTCGCCACTCCGTCCTCGATATAGCACTCCTGACCGTTTTCGAGCGAGCCGAGAATGGTCTTGCCCTCGGTCATACCCGCGCCGCGCATCGCGTCGGTGACGAGTGCGCACTTGTCCACGCCCTTGGCGCGGAAGACGTAGTTCAGCATCGAGTGGGGGAGGTGCTTGCCGTCGCAGATGACCTCGACGGTAAGCTCGTCTATCATATAACCGCTTTCTATCATACCGGGATAGCGGTAGCCCTGCTTTCTTGTAAGCGCGCTCATACCGCTGTAAAAGTGGGTGAGGTGGGTGTAGCCGTGCTTGTGAGCCTCCAGAACCTCCTCGTAAAGCGCGTTTGAATGTCCCATCGAGGCGCAGATGCCGAGCGAGCTGAGCCTGTCGCCAAGCTCGAGCGCGCCCTCAAGCTCGGGTGCGACCGACCATCTCGTGATGAGCCCGTCCGCCTTCTTGAGTATAGCCTCGTAGTGCGATCTTTCGGGGTTTTTAAGGTATTTAGGGTCCTGAGCACCTGCCTGATCGGCGGAAAAATAGGGACCCTCAAGGTGCATACCGTAGAACATATCGCCGTATTTTTCGTCGTTTTTTACGTTTCGGAGCACCGAAAAGGAATGGAAAAGCTCCTCGTCGGGGCAGGTGAGCGTAGTCGGGAGCAGGGTTGCCGTGCCGTGCGAAGCGTGAAGCCTCGCCGCGCCCAGAAAGGCGTCCTCGGTGCCGTCCATAAAGTCGTGACCGCCGCCGCCGTGGATATGGATATCGATAAAGCCGGGGGCAACGTAATAGCCGCCTTCGGCGTCGCCCTTGCCGATTTCTGAAATGATGCCGTTTTCGTAGGAAACGCTTCCCTCGATGATTCCCGCGGGCGTGATGATCCTGCCCGACAAATACTGCTTGCTCATACCAACCTCTTATTCGTTAATAATGCAGACCGCGCTTGCGGCGATGCCCTGCTTCATACCCGTGAAGCCGAGCCCCTCCTCGGTGGTAGCCTTGACCGATACGTATTCCACGTCAAGCTCCAGCGCGCTTGCGATGTTTTGACGCATCTTATCGATATGCGGCGCAAGCTTGGGTGCCTGCGCGATAACGGTCGCATCGATATTGTTTATTGTAAAGCCTTCCTTGTCGAGCAGCTTGCCCACCTCGGAAAGCAGAATCAGCGAATTTATGCCTTTATATTTTTCGTCCGTGTCGGGAAAGTGCCTGCCGATATCGCCCAATGCGGCGGCGCCCAGAAGCGCGTCGCTTATCGCGTGGAGAAGCACGTCGGCGTCGGAATGACCCAAAAGACCCGTCTCGTGCGGTATTTCGACACCGCCGAGGATTAGCTTTCTGCCCTCGACGAGTCTGTGCACGTCGTAGCCCTGACCTATTCTCAGCATTTCTTTTCCCTTCTTTTCATTAACAGCTCCGCGACAGGGACGTCGTCTTCCGTCGTAAGCTTCATATTTGTGCCTGTGTATTTGATATAGCAGACCTCGACCCCGATCTCCTCAAGAAGCGAGGTTTCGTCGGTGAAGTCGGATAACGCATCGCCGACGGCAGCCGCGGCGTGCAGATAAAGCGATTTTTTGAAGCATTGCGGGGTTTGTACCGCAAAAAGCTCGTCCCTTGCGGGCGTAGAAACAAAGCCCGTTATCGGGTCCTTGTGCTTGACCGTGTCGGTCACGGGTGAGCAGACGCAGGATGCACCGTGCTTTGATGCCGACGCCAGCGTTTCGTTTATCATTTCGGATGTCACGAAGGGACGTGCGCAGTCGTGTGCACAGATGATCTGTATATCCCTGCTTGTTGCGTTGATGCCGTTTGAGACCGATTCGGCGCGAGTCGCCCCTCCGCGCACGAAGGCAATCGGCGTGCTGACGCCGACGCAAAGCGCACGGAGAGACTCCTCGTTATCCTCGGAGCAGACGACGATAATTTCGTCAACGAGCGACTCGTCGAATGCCCCGATAACGTATTCAAATAGAGTCTTGCCCAGAATTTTTATATTGGGCTTTGACACACCGCCCATTCGCCTTCCGCTTCCCGCGGCGGCAATAACGGCGGCTGATTTGAATTCATTCATAAAAACACTCTGTTTTAAGATTATTCAGCGTAATCGTAGCCCATCTGAAGCGCCTTTGCGTTCATTTCACCCAGCTCGGGCTTTGCCTTGGGCGCAGAAGACTTGATGCATTCCATAAAGTAGTCGGCATCAAAAAGTCCGGTCTTCTTTATAAGATAGCCGAGCACGATGACGTTTGCGAGCTTGGGGAAGCCGGCATCGTTTGCCATCTGAGTCGCGGGGATGTAGCAGGCGTTGACGTCCTTGCGGGAGGTTTCAACGTCGATAAGCGAGCTGTCGAGCACGATGGTGCCGCCCGAAACTACCTTGCCCTCAAACTTGAGGAGCGAGGGCTTGTTCATAGCGATGAGAATGTCGGGTGCGGTTACGAGCGGGGAGCCGATGGGCTCGTCGTCGATATTTACCGAGCAGTTGCAGGTACCGCCGCGCATTTCGGGACCGTAGGAGGGAAGCCAGCTTATCTCCTTGCCGATCTTCATGCCTGCGAGAACGAGCTGCTTACCTGCGAAAAGGATACCCTGACCGCCGAATCCGGCTAAAAGAATAGCACTCATTTCGTTTCCTCCTTGGTGATGTCCTTGTATACGCCCAACGGATAGTGAGCCATCATATTCTCACGGAGCCATTCAAGCGACTTTTCGGGCGAGAGACCCCAGTTGGTGGGGCAGGTGGAAAGAACCTCGATGATCGAAAGGCCCTTCTTCTGCTGCTGCATTTCGAAGCCCTTCTTGATCGCCGCCTTTGCCTTTCTTACGTTGGGGACGCAGTCGACCGACACGCGCTCTGCATAAGCGACGCCGTCGAGGGTGCTTACCATTTCGCAAACGCGGATGGGGTTACCCTGAATTTCCTTGATTCTGCCGTAGGGCGAGGTGGTGGAAACCTGACCGAGGAGCGTGGTAGGTGCCATCTGACCGCCGGTCATACCGTAGATCGCGTTGTTTACGAAGATGATGGTGATGTTTTCGCCTCTTGCGCCGACGTGAACCGTTTCTGCGGTACCGATAGCGGCAAGGTCACCGTCACCCTGATAGGTGAATACGTTGAGATCGGGGTTTGCGCGCTTAACGCCGGTTGCAACGGCGGGAGCGCGTCCGTGAGGAGCCTCGATCATATCGCAGTTGAAGTAGTTGTAAGCAAATACCGAGCAGCCGACGGGCGCGATACCGACCGTCTTTTCCTCGAGACCAAGCTCATCGATGACCTCGGCAACAAGACGGTGGATTATACCGTGAGTACAGCCGGGGCAGTAGTGAAAGGGCTTATCAGTAAGCGCGTGGGGCTTTTCAAAAACGATCATTATGCGTTACCTCCCGAGATTTCTTCGATTTTTGCAAGTATGTCTTCGGGAGAGGGAATCATACCGCCCGTTCTTCCGTAGTGATATACAGGCTTCTTGCAGTCGATGGCGATCTTGATATCGTTGACCATCTGGCCCATGTTCATTTCAACCGAAAGGAAGCATTTTGCCTTGTCTGCAAGCGCGTTAAGCTGCTTTTTGGGGTAGGGGTAAAGGGTGATGGGACGGAAAAGACCTGCCTTGATGCCCTTCTTGCGAGCGTTGCGGACAGCGGTCTTCGCGATACGCGCGGTGATGCCGTAAGCGACGATGACGATGTCTGCATCCTCTGTGAGGTATTCCTCGTATTTGACCTCGTTCTCCTCGAGCTTCTTGTATCTTTCGAATCTTTCAAGAACGATTCTTTCCAATTCCTCGGGCTCGATGTAAAGCGAGTTTACGATGTTGTGAACGCGCTTTCCGCCGTGACCGCAGCACGCCCAATCCTTTTCGGGGATCTCGCGAGCGGGCTTTGCCTCGAAGTCAACGGGCTCCATCATCTGACCGAGCGCGCCGTCTGCAAGGATCATACAGGGCATACGGTAGATATCGGCAAGGTCGAACGCTTCGCCGACGAGGGTGGCGATCTCCTGAACCGAGTTGGGTGCGAGAACGATCGCGTGGCCGTCGCCGTGGCCCAACGCCTTGGTTGCCTGGTTGTAGTCGCTCTGTGCAGGCTGGATACCGCCGAGACCGGGGCCGCCGCGCTGTACGTTAACGATAACGCAGGGAAGGTCAGAGCCGATTATGTAGGAGATACCCTCGCACTTGAGCGAGATTCCGGGGGACGACGAGCTGGTGATAACTCTCGCGCCGGTGCTTGCTGCGCCGAGAACCATATTTATTGCCGCGATTTCGCTTTCAGCCTGAAGCGAAAGACCGCCTCTTTTGGGCATCTGCTTTGCCATATATTCGGCAAGCTCGGTCTGCGGGGTGATGGGATAACCGAAGAAAAGCTTACAGCCGGAACGGATCGCAGCCTCAGCGATAGCCTCGTTGCCCTTCATTAAAAGCTTTTCGCCCATTACTTGTCACCTCTTTCTACGGTAATTACGACGTCGGGACACATCGTTGCACACATAGCGCAGGCGATGCACTTGTCGAGTTCTGTAACGGTTGCAGGGTGGTAGCCCTTGGCGTTCAGGATGCTTTTGTCGAGGAAGACTATCTTCTTCGGGCAGGCGAGAACGCAAAGACCGCAACCCTTACAAAGGTCGGTTTTGAATGTTACTTTGTTCATTTCCTTTGTCCTCTTTATGGATTTTTTTATTATCAAAATAACTTTTTAGTTATATCGGTAATCGTAACTGTGTTTTCGATATCGAGCCAATCGGGCGCCGTCGTGAGAAGCAACGGGATACCTGCAAGCTCGGAAAGCCTTTCGGCATAGGGTATGGCGTTCAGCACCGTTTCTCTCGTGGTCTCAGCCCCGAGGTTCGAGTTGTTGATTATGCCGTGGAACTCGAGTCCCGACGCACGCTTGATCTCGTTAAGGACCTCAAGCGCTCCCTCGGGCTCGCTGGTGATATAGCGATAGCGGTTGTAGACGAAGTACATTTTGTAGCCCGCCTCGATATAATCGTCGTGCGACAGACCCAATACTGCCGCGCCGTCGCCGTCTCCGCCGACGTCGGCGACCGAGTATCCCTCGCCCGTGAACAGCATCTGGTAGTTCGGGGGAAGCGCGGGGATGTCGACGTTTGTGTTTGCAAACAGGGGTATCATCGTCTGTACGCCCATTTTCTCGAGCATTTTCGCATTGTCTGCCGAGCGGAAGTAGGGGTTGACGATGTCAAGGTCGGCTATCCTGCAAACCTTTCCGCTTTTCGCGATGTCCATTGCAAGATTGACCGCTATATTTGTTTTGCCGGAGCCGTATGGCCCCGAAATGACCGTTACCTTTTCGGTCGCAAGCTCTCTGAGTGTCATTTATGCGCCTCTGATAATATCTCCGCATTCTGCGGAATCGATCTCAAGATAAAACTCCATTCCCGCGTGCGGGGTGGATTCGATGGGGTTCATTTCGGCATCGTACATTTTGCCGATTACAAAATCGCGTCCGAACTTACCGGGTGAAAGAATGTTCGCGCCTTCGCCTACGCACATTTTGTTGCGCTGGAAGCATTTTGCCAAGCCCTTTTCGGGGTCGAACTCGGTGACCGTCGCAAGGAACGGGCGGTCGGCGATATATTCGTTTTCGACGACGGTGTTGGCGTCGGTAGAGGGCGAGGAGTAAAAATACCCCGTGCCGTATTCGCGGTGGCTGACGCTTTCGGTTTCGCGCAGGCAGCGCTCGTCGAATTCGCGTCCTGCGAAATAATCGTCAAGCGCGATCTTGTAGGCGTTGGTGATGGCGGCGGTGTAATAGGCACTTTTCATTCTGCCCTCGATCTTCAAGGAATCGATGCCCGCCTCGACAAGGTCGCCGATGTGCTCGATCATGCGCATATCGCGCGACGAGAAAACGTAGGTGCCGTCGCCGTATTGCTCGGCATAAGCGGTTTCGCCGTGCTTTTCCTCGCGCAGGAAGTATTTCCATCTGCAGGGCTGTGCACACGCGCCGCCGTTTGCGTTTCTGCCGGTGTAATAGTTGGACATAAGGCATCTGCCCGAATAGGAGATGCACATCGCGCCGTGGACGAAGCATTCGATCTCGGTTTCCTCGGGAATGCTTTCGCGAAGACGCTTTATTTCCTCAAGCGAAAGCTCGCGTGCAAGCACGACGCGCTTTACGCCGTAGCGGCTCCAGAATTTTACAGCCGCGGAGTTTACGGTAGACGCCTGAGTCGAAAGATGGATCTCGGCATTCGGGATCTCCTCCTTGATGATCTCCATAACGCCGGGGTCGCTGATTATAAAGGCGTCGGGCGTGATTTTTGAAAGAATCCTTGCGTATTCGCGCAGAGCGCCGAGCTCGTGATCCCTCGGCATGGTATTTAGCGTCAGGTAGACCTTGGCGTTCTTGGAATGCGCGTAATCGAGACCGACGGCAAGCTGCTCGGGCGTGAGATTTCCCGCCGACGCACGCATGCCGAAGCGGTCGAGCGCGCAATAAACCGCGTCTGCACCGTAATTTACGGCATATTTAAGCTTTTCGAGATTCCCTGCGGGAGACAAAAGCTCGGGTCGTTTGATGTTAGTCTTCATAGGTTCCGTTCTTGATCGCCTCGTTGTCCTGCTTGACCTGCGCGACGTTGTTTTCGTGTCCGCTCTTGCTCGACGCGTAATAGGTCTTACCCGCGTCGTTGGAAACGAAGAAATATGCGTCGATGTCCCTGCCGCTGCTCGTCTGAGGTGCGGTGGGGAAGAGGGTCGCGTACAGCGCGTCAAGTCCGGGGCTGCTTATGGCTCCGGGAGGCAGACCGTTGTAAAGATAGGTGTTGTAGGGGGTTTCGTAGGACGGGTCGAGCTGGGTCGAATCCGAAACACGCTCGGGCAACGCGTACTGAATGGTAGCGTCACTTTCGAGCTTGGGGAAGCTCGACGGATGCGAAAGTCTGTTGTGGAAGACGTATGAGATCGCGTAGAAGTCGTCGACCGTGCCGCCCTCGCTCTGTACCATCGATGCGAGCACGACTATATCGTCGAAGTCCATGCCGTATTTGTCGAGCATCGTCTGCTGATAGCTTTCGCCCTTCGAGTTCTTGCGTGTGAAGTCGCGCCAGAACTTGTCGTTGAAGGCGTTGAGCATCTTGTTGATGACGTAGACCTCGTCCTCGGTGGTGTAAAAATCGTAGGTATCGGGGTAGAGATATCCCTCAAGACGGTATTTTCTGTCGGTGGAATAGCCCTTTTCGTCAAGCAGCTTGACGAACTCCCAGCTGTAGGGATAGTTGTTGATAGCCTCGATGTATGCATCTCTTTCTCCGACGCCGCTCGTCACGAGAAGATCGATGATCTGCTCGATGGTGAAGCCCTCGGGGATGGTGACGCGTACTATTTCGCGCTTTACGTTGTTCGCGGTAAGCACGGTTATAAGCTGTGAATAGTTGTAATTCGTGTTGAGCGTGTAATCGCCGGGGACGTATTCGCTCGAGCTGTCGCCGTCGCTTCGGTAGCTCATATAAATGGAGTAGACCCAGTTATATTCGATGAGCCCCTTTTCCTCAAGCAGCTTGCCGACGGATTCGTGCGTCGCGTTTTCGTCGATGGTTATGGTTACCTCACGGGTGTCGGACACCAGCGCGAAGATGTCGTTTGCAATAGTGATGATATAGTAGGAAAGGTAAGCCGATACGATAAGCACGAGCGCGATGTAGACGACCGCCTTGGGAACCACCGCAAGTCGACCGAAAATGCGCCTGAATATGCCGACCTTTTCATCGTCCTCCTCGACGACGGGCGCTTGCTCGACAGGCTCAGGCTCGCTTTCGTCAACGAGCAGGTGGTCGGTGAAGTGAGGCGCGGTATCTCCCTGCACGCCGCTTGCGCTTGCACCCTGCTGTGCCGAGGAAGCGTCGCTTTCCTCGGTGAGGTGGGAAAAGATCGAGACCGGAATTTCGCCGTCACAGCAGTCGTTCGACGCTTCGTCGGGCGTGCTTTCCTCTGCGGGAATATCTCTGCCGCCGTTGAGTATTTCGAGAATCTCGTCGACGTGGCTACCGCTTACCGATTCGATGCTTTCGTCCGAAACGGGAGGCTCGACAACCTCTTTGACCTCGAGAGCGTCATTCGCCTCGACGGGCGCTTCAGCCGATTCGCTCTGCGCGTGTGCAACGTCGGAGCCGTTATTTTCGACCGCTTTTTCGGCGTTGCCGTTGTCGTCGTTGAATTCGTTCAATATTTCGAACAGATCGTCCGCACGGCTGCGTTCGTTTTCTGCCATTATAAAGCCTCCTTCGTCAGGTTAAAAGCGAAAAGATGATAAATATCACGGTGAGCAGGATGAACGTCGGCGAGAAGAATACTTTTGCCGCGTTTTTGATGCTTTTGGGCGGAATTTCCTCTATCGGGGGACGCTCGGCGTAGCCGATGCAGATGCTTTCAACGCGGGAAAGCAGGAAAATGAGCGTCAGCGCCGTAAGCACGGCAAGCACGAACCCGATGAAGAACGCCCCGTTTTTGATTACCGTTACCCGCAAAAACGCGTCGCTTGCATAGATGCTCAACGTGTTCGAGAGCAGGTGAAGCGCGATCGACGGGATTATCGAGCGGGTCACCGCGGTCACAAAGCCGAACAAAAGCCCCGAAAATAGGTATATCGCCATGTTCTCCACAGAAAAATGAAGCATTGCGAAGCAGACCGCAGAAATGATTATCGCGTTTGCGGTTCCGTATCTTCTGTATTCGCTGAAAACGATGCCGCGGAAGAACAGCTCCTCGCAAAAAGCGGGAATGATTATCAGCGAAAGGATGATTTCAAGGTTGCCGCTGCCCTCGGTCGTGCCCGAGAAGTCCTGATAAAAGTTGACGAGCGACGCGACCTGACCGCCGTACACGAAGTAGAAATACTTCAAAAGAAGCATTCCGCTGATGAAAAACAACGCGGCAAATATCAAAAACAGGAGCTGCGGTCCGTTTTTCGGGACGATGAGCATAGGACTGTCGAGCCTTCTGCCCTTGATAAGGTAATAGACCATACAAGGGAGCGCAAGCACGACGAGCTGTATTACGCCTATCGCGAGAAAGAGGTTGGTGTCGGAATTGACCCGCGCGAACGCGAGCTTGCTCGCCTGCATAAAGAGCACGACGAAAATGACCAGCAACGGCGTGGTTATAGTCGGACTTTTAAGCTTTTCCTTGAGCGATTCAGACATTTTTGCCCCTCCCTTCGCGTTATTTTTCGCGTGTTTATTCGTATCTTACGCTTGCGCGCATTTCGTTTGCGGCGTTTGCGCCGAACATTACCTCGATAAGCTTGAAGCCGAATTCGAACGAAGCGCCCATCCCCTCTGCGGTGATGAAGATATCGTCGTGCTCGACCTTTTTGCCGGTGATGTTTGCGTAACGGAGATGCTCGGCGAAGCTGGGATAAACCGCCGCGTTTCTGCCGTCGAGCAGACGCATCTTGCCGAGTATCGAGGGAGCCGCGCAGATAGCCGCGATGTAGCTGCCTCTCTTTGCAGCGTACTCGATAAGGTCAAGCACACGGGGGTTCTTTTCGAGGTTGGTGGTGCCGGGAAGCCCGCCGGGAAGCACGATGCAATCCATATCATCCTTGCGGAGCTCGTCAATGGTGATGTCGGCGGAAACAGATATCTCGTGCGCGCCGGGAACCGAAAGACCGCCCTCGGTCGCGACAAGCACTACGTTTGCGCCTGCGCGCTTCAAAAGGTCCGCGGGGATAAGTGCCTCGCATTCCTCAAAGCCTCTTGCCAAAAGAATATATACGGTAGCCATTTTTAACTTCCTTTCAGTCGTTTATATAGATCATTCCGCCAATTCGGGAATGACTTCCTTGAGTCTTTCAATAATTTCTGCCTGAATCTCCTCGCGCGGGCGAAGCTGTCCGTCACGTGCGCAGTCGATCTTTATCCAGCCGAGCTTTTCGGCGGAATAAAGCGCGGCGCGGTAGGAGTTTTCGAGATGCTTTACGTTATTTTCGTGAATATCCTTTTCGGCACCCGTTTCGTCACAGCGGTGCTGTATCATTTTCTGCGATACCTCGGGCGGAACGCAGAGGTAAACCACCGCGTCGGGCTTGGGCACACCCAATTTGTTATATTCGTAATCCATGAGCCAAGAAAGAAAGGCGTCGTACTCGCTTTCGTCAAGCTTCGAAAGCTGATGGACCGCGTTTGCCGAGGTGTATCGGTTCGCGAGAATGATACTTCCGTTGTCGTAATCTCTTTTCCAGTCGAGCATATACGAGCAGTATCTGTCCGCACCGAAGAAGCTCGAGGCGGCGAAGGGGTTTACGATTTCGGGGTCGTCTCCGAACCTGCCGCGCAGATACATATTGACGTGTGCCGAGTAGTCGGGATCGTAGGTGGGGAAGGAAAGATAACGGTAGGGAAGCCCTATACCTTCGAGTTTGTCCTTCAAAAGCTCGGTCTGGGTCATCTTTCCCGATGCGTCCAGCCCGTCGATTGCGATAAGGCGTTTTTTCATGCTCTTCACTCCCTCTTCCTTGTCAACAGGGTATAGTTATCGATTATTTCTCAATATATAAATATACCACAACTATTACTAAATTGCAAGTAAATTGCGATAAAAAGAGGGCTTGAATCACTGTATACGACACAGTTTGAAAAAATTTTGAGTTTTTTTGAAAAAATTTAAAATTTATTATAGACGAAATGCCGATTAACGACATTATATAGTAGAATGGCAAAGCATGAACGCTTGATCCGTCGATTACGCGTTGACAATGCGTTGAACCCATAGTATAATAAAAGGAGGCGAGTCCGATGGGTATTAACGTTTGAGATTTGCTTGAAGCGGATGAAAAATGAGCAAAATAGTTCTCGTAGGGTGTCGTATTGATCCGGCATTATCAAGTATAGTAAAGGAGTTGGATGTGGAATATGATTAAGATTTACAAAGGTTTATTGATTTTAATGGCGCTTTGCCTGCTTTTTGTCGGCGGATGTGCGCAGGATTCCGATCAGAGCTCGGTTGCCGAATCGTCGAGCGACGTTTCGGATGGATCTGCGGAATCGTCGGGCAACGAGTCGATCGAGTCCTCCGATATCGTTGAATCCTCCGAAGGCGATCAAAGCGATGCATCGAGCGACGTTTCGGATTATATAGGCGACGACGTTTTGGTTTCGGAATGCATTACGATGACCACCGACTCGAATGAATACGACCGCACTTACAAAAACATCTCCCTAACGATCGTTTCTTCGCACAAGGATGAGGAAATCTCACACGGCGACGAGTTCCTTGTGCAATATTGGAACGGCGAGAAATGGTTGACCTACACCGACGGCGTTAGTTGGCATGAAGAGCTTCTTTACTTTACAGGCGAAACAACCCATAAAGTAAGCTTCAATCGCCTGCCTGTCGGATATGAAAAATACCGCGTTGTCGGTAAGTTCAGAGCCCCCTGCCAAGACAATCAAGAGGTAGTTGCCTTTTCGAACGAATTTATATATATCACCGAATAAAAGAAGAATCTCCCTTAACCGTTTGTGAACCGAACCGTTAAAAACGGACAATGAAAAAAACACCCTCCTATGGTATAATTAGAAAAACCATAGGAGGGAATTTTTATGCCAAGAGACTACCGACACATAGGGCAGTACGAAAAAGAAATACTGTTACTTAAAGAA
>JAFXDO010000061.1 GCA_017563195.1 Clostridia bacterium
AATTCCTTTCGTAAGACTCGCTGCTTAGAGGGTGTGCAAACGCAACTTAAAAGACCCCATACATGCGGCAAATGAGAGTTTAACACAAATTTCCCCAAAAGTCAATAGCTTTTTACGAGTTTTCTTGCATTTCCCAAAATAAAAGAAAAACACAAGGGATCCCCTGCAAAAAGCATCGGGATCCCTTTCACTGCAACCGTTAAACCGGAGAAAGCGTCTTGTTCTTGAGCCTTAAATTGTCTGCGATCATCGCGATAAACTCGGAATTCGTCGGCTTCCCACGCGAGTTCTGAACCGTGTAGCCGAAAAATGCGTTCAGCACGTCGAGGTCGCCCCTGTCCCACGCAACCTCGATCGCGTGGCGTATCGCACGCTCAACGCGCGAGCTCGTCGTGTTGTACTGCTTCGCGACGGTGGGATAAAGCACCTTAGTAACCGAATTGATGACCTCGTTGTCCTTTATCGCCATAATTATCGCGGTGCGGAGATACTGATACCCCTTGATGTGCGCGGGTACGCCTATTTGATGAATGATCTTCGTGACCTGCGCCTCAAGATCGTTCTCCTCCCTGCTCGGAACGCTTGCGGGTGCTCTGCGGCGCGATCTGTCGCAAAGCCTCTTTATCCTCTCGACAAGAGAGGTCATATCGACCGGCTTTAAAATGCAATAAGCCGCACCTGCCTCACAGCATTCCTCGAAAAGGTTCTGGCTCGTGAACGCCGAAAGCATAACGAACGCGGGGGAATCGTCGGGCATCTGTCGCTTTGCACTTCGAATCAGCCCCACCCCGTCGAGCTTGCTAAGGTAAAGATCGGCAATAACGACGTTCGGCTTCGTCCTCACCATCTTTGCGAACGCCTCCTGCCCGTCCGACGCCTCCGCGACAACCTCTATATCCATCCTCTTAAGCCCCTGCACGCATTGATTCCTGAACTCCGCGTTCGAGTCGGCAATAAGCACCCTCGGTTTTTCCATAACTTTTATTTCTCCTTACGTTTTATTCTTTGCCCGTATTTTATCACAGAAAACCGATCGGAATCAATAGATTTAAGCCAAAAAAACGCCGTATGTTCCAACTTTCGTAATACATCATTTTACATATTTCCATTATTTCTACGCCGTTTTTACCAAATAACCCCTTTTATCCTGTTATTCGTGTCGAATTTTGTCGAATTATCGATTTCGTCGACAAAAAGCGCATTTCGTCGCCTCCGGTATAGCTTGGTCGAAGGCTGTCGAATAGGCTGCTGCTTGTCGAATGCACGAGCTTAAGCATAATCAAAAAACGGCATTACAATTCCGTATTCATCGGTCATTATTATAAGACGCGAATATCTTCACGACTCATTGAAGATTATTGCCGATTTTAGGTTGACTTTATCCTAATATTTGTGTATAATAATATTGAACTCGAAAGGAGGCATGTTTTATGAATATAAATTCCAACAGAATCGTATCGATTTCGGAAGCCAACCAAAACTTCTCAAGGGTTGCAAGAATGACGGATAAGCACGGCGAGCTTTATATTTTCAAGAACAACAAGCCGAAATACAAATTGATCGACATAGAAAACGACACCTCGATCGAAATGACCGACGATGAAAAGATCGATTTTGTCGCTGCGCGCATTTTAAAGCTCTACCGCAAAGCATTTGAGGAGCTTGCGAAATGATAAAATTCAGTCAGGAAAAGGTTATGCTGCTCCATAAGCTCATCACCGAAGAAACCGGCGGCGATCCTAATATACGCGATACCGCACTTTTGAACAGCGCCCTGGAATCGGCGTTTGCAACCTTCGACGGTAAGGAGCTGTATCCCTCAAAGGAAGAAAAAGGTGCAAGATTAGGTTACGCTCTTATCTCGAACCATGCATTTGTCGACGGAAACAAAAGAATCGGCATGTACGTACTGTTGACCTTCCTTGAAACGAACGGTATCAAGATCCGCCCCACCAACGACGAGGTCGCACGTGTCGGGCTTGCCGTTGCTTCGGGTGAAATGAAGTACGAGGAGCTGCTCGACTGGATACTCGAAAACGAATAGTAAAAGGCGATATCGTTGATATCGCCCTTTATTATTTACGCCGCATCACAGCTTGCCGTATCGAATGCGCTGTCGAGCATATTTTCGATGAAAATACCGTAGCCGCGTGTCGGATCGCTCACAAGCACGTGCGTCACCGCGCCTACGAGCCTGCCGTTCTGGATGATCGGCGAGCCCGACATCCCCTGCACGATGCCCCCCGTTATCGACAAAAGCGATTCGTCGGTCACGCGGATGAGGAAGTTTTTCGTGCTTCCCGACGCCGTGTATATCTCCTCGATCTCAACGTCGTATATCCCGATGCCCTCGCCCGAAAGCGTCGTCAGTATCTGAGCCTTCCCTGCCTCGACCGTATCCTTATCTGCAACGGGGATCGGCTCGTAGTGAGTGTCGGGAATCTCGGAAAGCCTTCCGAATACCCCCTCGTCGCTGTTGCTCCAGAGCTCGCCTACGACGACCCTGCCGAAATCGCCTCTCAGCTCACCCGGAGCGTTGCGCTCGCTTTTCACCACCTCGTTGATTTCCACCTCGACCACAGCACCGCGTGCAAGCGGCATCAGCGTCCCTGTCCCGGAATCGTAAATGCCGTGCCCGAGCCCGCCGAAGTCAAGCGTTTCGGGGTCGATAAAGGTCACCGTGCCGATTCCCGCCGTCGAATCCTTTACAAGCACGCCGAGTCGGTAGATGCCGTGCTCGATATCGCGCGCGGGCGTCACCTTAACGGTATATTCCTCCCCGTTTCGGGTGTAAACGAGCGACAACGCCCTGCCGCCGCTCCCCGCCACGACCTCGATCAGCTCGGACGCCGACTCAAACTCCCTGCCGCCGATGCGTATGATAACGTCCCCCGCCTCGAGTCCTGCATCCTTTGCAGGCTCTGCCAGCCCTTCGGCGGTTTCGACGCCCGTCGTACCGAGCACGACCGCGCCCGACGCAAAGAGCTTCACGCCGAACGCCATTCCGCCGGGTATCAGTTCATCGATATCCACCTCAGCCGACGCCGAAAACGGAACCGAGAGCGCGAATGCAAGGCATACCAATACTGCAAAGATCCTTTTCGCTTTATTTCCTTTCATTTTTTTGCTTCCTGCCTCTTTTCTTGATTTTGCATCAAGTATAATATGTGCCTTTCTCGACATAATATAAGAGGTAAAAAAAACAATAAAAAAAGAGCCTCGCTATGAAGCTCTTTCTTGCTATTTGGAACTTTTCTTGATCGCCTCGAAGGTTTCATCGCTGATGACGTGCTCGATCTTGCAGGCGTCCTCCGCCGCGATAGCTTCATCAACACCGAGCGAAACAAGATAATCGGTGAGCACCGTGTGCCGCTCGTACATCTTGTTGGCTACGTCAAGCCCCAGCTCGGTAAGAGTGAGCCCGCCGTCCTCGCCGCAGTTTATGTATCCGCCCTTTTTAAGTATGCCGACAGCGCGCGAAACGCTCGGCTTGGAAACACCGCGGTGATCGCATATGTCGATAGCGCGTACCAATGGTAATTCCTTTGACAAAACGTATATCGTTTCGAGATACATTTCGCCCGATTCCTGAAGCCGCATCCCTTTCGCCCCCTTTTTACTTCCTTTTATATATAATACCACGCAAATGTTAAAAAATCAAGTCATTTGACGAATCGCGTTTTTTGATGCGGTTTTGTGCTAAAACAGCCGCTTAAAGACGATTGCAACAGTAACTCAGCCCTTATCCGCGCCTTCTCATAACCCGCTTCATGCTGTGGCTCCGTTTGCGCGTCAGGCTCGATACCAACAGCGATGCAAGCGTCGCCGCTATCAACGTCACCGACGCAAGAAGCAACAAAAGCGACCACGAAAGCCCTCCCGGAACGGCAAGCGATACGACGAGCATACATAAAAGCATAAACCCCGCCGCGATAAGCCCTGCCGAAAGCTCGCGTCCCTTGCAGAAAAGCGACGCGGCTGTACCGCCCGATGCTCCGCCGACAAAGGCGCAAAACGCCGCCGACGCGGTTATGAGCGAGGCGGGATCGTCAAGCGTGACAAGCGCAAGCGGCAGTAACAGTCCGAATATCAGCTCTGCCGCAAGCCCTATTGCGCCCCCAATGATCCCGCACAAAAGCAGACCTCTTTCCTTTATTCCGCCCTTGGCAAGCATTCTCTTTTCCAAGCTTATTCCCCCTTACGTTTAATTTATATGGGGACTTTTGCTCTTTTATTCTCCGAAAATGCCTTTGATCAGCACGTCGGTCTGCCTGTCAAGCGCCTTGAAGTCCATCGCGGGGATATAAATACGCTCAAGCTCGCCGTGAAGCACCCTTGCGCGCGCAAGCTGCTCGCGCGATTGAGCCTCCGACTCCTGCATAAGCTTGCTCAGTGCACGTATCCTCGCTCGGTGCGAGGCAATCACGCTCCCGTCGGTAAAGCGGCCGCAGGAAATTTTCCTTTCGCTTTCAAACGAAGCGCATTGCGGCGATTCAAGCGAGGTGACGAGCGTGTCGCTTTCCTCGAAGTATATCGCGTCGGGCGTCTCGGCGTCAAAATGCGAAAGCGAAACGACGCAGGCGTAATCAAGCTCGTTCACCGTCTGAAAAAGCGCCGACATAAATATCGAAGCCGCTTCTCCCGAGACCTTCTCGACCCTCTTCACGTCGCCAAACGTCGGCAGGACCGTTACCCCTTCCGACGAAAACGCCGTCGAGAAAAGGAGCCGTCTTTTTCCAAACCCCTTGCCGCCCAAGCGCTTTGCCGTCTCTATCACCGCGTGATCAAGCCGCTCGCGCATTACCGCACGATTCAAAATACCGTTTAAAAGGTCGTAAGCCGTCCCCTTCGCGGCAAGGCATCTGTATGCGTCTGCATATGCATATGCCTTTCCGTCGGTCAGCGCGATTATCTGCTCGCGATGCGGCAAAAGCATGCTTTCGTCCCAAAACTGCCCGAGATTCACGATGCTCTCGCGCACGCAGGGATATTTCACATCCATAATATGCGGTGCCGTCCCGTCGACGACAGCTGCGGATAGCTGCTTGACTATAACGCCGTCGAGCGACTCGGGGTCTGCCGAGCAGCGTATGACGTCGCATTCAAGCCCACGCGCCTCAGCCGCAGACGCCACCCTCTTCATAAGCGTCGACTTTCCGCACCCGCTCGAGCCCTTAAGTATAAAGATCCGCCCGACACCCTTGAAGCATTCGTCGAATATCGACTTGAACCCACGTCTCGTGTTTGCGCCCGCAAAATACTGCATAAAAATCACTCCACCAATTAAAATTGACTCCTTCTCTGTATTTTATGCAGATAACAAAAAAGAGGTCCGAGCGAGACACTTCGTAAAGAAGAGTGTCTCGCTCGGATTTTATCCTTACAAAACAAATGACACTTTGCACAAGGATTGTGAAAGTATCATAGTGGGTTACATACTTTGGGAAAGGTGAATACTTGCCGAAAATAAAGAATATCTTTCTCGGCGGGTAAAGTGATATTGCAAACTATCGTTTGCAGTGATATTTTTGCCTTGCGTCAAAAGTTATATTGAAACCTTACAGTTTCAGTGATATTATATTCGCCTTTAAAACTGTCCGAAGGACAATATCACTCTTTTGGAAATATCTCGTCTTCGACGAGGTATTCCAAAAGAATATCACTGCGAAGCAATATCACTCGCCGTAAGGCGAATATAACTGAGGCGCACTTCCTTACGGAGTGCGCCTCGAGGACCTCTTTTCGTATCATTCGGTAGCTATCGGAATCTGCGCGACCCAGACCTCTTCCTTCAGTATCCGCATGAGCTCGGACTCCTCGGTGTAAAAGTTGGTTATCTCGTAAATCGTCGACAGATTCTTGCTTTCGTACACGCTCTTTTGACCTTCGAGCTCCTCCTGCGTGGGCAACACCCTGCTTTCTGGCAGCGTATACCGTACGTCGTCCCTAATCTCGAATACATAATCGCCTATACGAAACAGTAGTGTATACGCATAATAATAAACTCCGTTATCATACCAATAGTTTGGAACCAAATATACGTTAACACCCTCCTTGACGAATTTGAAAACGTTTATACTTTCCCTGAAGTCCCCGACGTACGCAACGTAATCTCTGTAATCGTCAAAAATTATATACTCATCGTAACGGTCCCTGAATTCGTACGCCTCCATAGCGAGATACTCTTCCTTTTGAAGCTGTCTGATCTCAATTTCGGTGTAAAGATCGTCCTTCCTCAAATCATATCGCCCTTCCATGCCCGTCATTAAAATATAGTCGTAATCGAAAACGTTTTTAACGCTTGTAACGTCTATAAGATCTCCGTATTGTTGTCTGCTTGCCTTTTGAAACATTTCTAAGGAGGTCTTATACCGTTGCGTGCTCGGGAGATAACGCGAGTTTGAACCGACTGTTACACTCTTTACGGATAAAGTATAAGCATCCTCTTCATTTCTCAAGCCGTCAAACGTTGATTCGAATACAGCACAACCGCAAAGAGCAAATAACATCAGCGTAACCAATGTAATTAAACATACTCGCTTCATAGTACCATTCCTTTTAATTGAAATCGCTTGTTCCGGTAACTGTAATAATTATACACTCTACATACAGAGCGCGTCAATACAGGCAAGCCGTTTTCTATTATCTGCACAAATACGTATCGATGTATTGTAGGTGTTGCACAACGACACCCGCTTTCTGTCGCGCGATGAGCATTACCGATCTGATTCCGCAATAAAAAATGGCATCTTCAAAAAACGAAGATGTCATTTTTTATATCATAAAATATTCAATTAAAAATTCTGTCTGTGTGCCTCGCGGATGATGGCGAGCTGCTGGCGTACCTGGAAGAGCTTGATATCGTGCTCTCTGCCCTCGGTGAAGAGTGCGTAGACCTGATCGTAATAGGTCTGAACAGCGGCGATGAAGGGTGCCTGCGGGTCGCCGTCCCAGGATTCCTCGTACCACTTGAGCGTTTCGACGCAGTATGCGGGAAGCTTTTCCTCGCCCATGGTGAGGGTCTCGCGGATGAGGTGCTGCTCGGGAGCCTCCTCCTCCTTGAAGTACTTCCAATCGATGTGCGCCATATTGCCCTTAAGAGTGCCGCGGGTGCCCTCTACCTTGTAGGTATACGCGGGATACGCGTCGCAGGAGGAAATGTCAAGGTCGATAATGGGTCTGTCGGGTGCCTTGAGCACGAGCTTGCAGTAGTCCTCGGCGTCGCCGAAGGTGTTACAGCGGTCCATATGACAGAAGACCTGAGGCATTCCGTGATAGTAATCGAGAATATTCAACGCCTGATCGAGCGGGTGAGGACCGGTGTTTGCAAGGTTGCCGCCGTTCATATCGAGACAGCACTGCCAGTCCCAGCGTCTTGCGTAGCCGTTGAACTGAATGCCGACGTGAACGATCCTGCCAAGCACGCCCGATGCGATGACCTCCTTGACCTTAAGGAAGTAGTTTGCGAATCTGCTTTGCTGGAAAACGAGAAGCTTGAGTCCCTTTTCCTCGGCGATGTTAACGAGAATATCGTATTCCTCGACGGTGGGCACGAAGGGCTTTTCGCAAAGCACGTTAAAGCCGTGCTCGAGCAGGTCCTTGGTGACCGCAAAGTGAAGATTACTGGGCAAGGAGTTTACGACAAGATCGATATCGTCGCGAGAGAGTATCTCCTTGTAATCGGCATAGACGTCACAGCCGTATTCGGTCGCGGCGCGGTTGCGTCTGATCTCCATAGCATCGACTACTGCGACGACTTTAAAGCGCTCGGTGTCCTTCTTGAGGTGAAGACCGTGAATATCGCGGCCGCTTCTGCCCTGACCGAGTATAGCGATTCTGATCTGTTTCATATCGGTATCTCCTTTATATTCCTGCTTTCAGCATTTAAAGGCATTCGTTTGCCCTTTTTATCATAATAGCAAATCGAACCCGAAATGTAAAGAGAATTCGCGCAAAAAAGTTAATTTTTTAGAGTATCGAACCCTACCCGACGCTCGGAATATCCGCCATCGATAAGAAGATAAAAGCATACCCCCTCGGCATCGACCGAAAACAGCGATCGGTCGAACGCTTTCCTTTCCTCCTCGGAAAGCGACTTGGCGAAGCACTTGACCGTTTCCTTACTCAAAAACCTGCAAACGTCACATTTCAAACCGCGCGTGCGGTCCCAGACCTGCGTTTTTCTCACAACACGCGGGCTGCCGATGCCGTCCGACACCGAAATATCGACCGATACCGATAACAGCCTCCCGTCGTCAAGCGTCACCGAATAGCTCATCAACGCCGAAAACGGCAAAAATCCCTCGCCGCAAGCCCTGTAAGCACGCGTCGCGACAGTCTTGAGCTCGCTCCTCGCATAGTCGGCAAAGCCCTTTGACAAATCCGAATAGAGCCTGCGCGCATGCCCTGCCATCGGGTCTCTGTCGCCGCATTTTATCTCGGGAAAACGCAGATTGAGCTTCAATACGACCCTGCCGTCGTCGTCCCTGATATCCTCGCGTATCCTCCCCTCGACTACAGAAAAGCGCCTCTTTGTAAACAGCATAATATATCACCCGAGATATATTATTCATCATCACCCTCGGAAATGATATCCTCCCGCCTGCCGAGCGTCCTTTTCGGCGCACAAAAAATATGATCCTGCATTCCTCTTGCCGAAAAGGGAACGAGCGGAAACATATAATGCGCTCCGAAGCTTCTTTTAAAGCACAGCATAACGAAAAGTGTCACCGCGGAAAGCACAATTCCTCTGACACCGAGCAGTTCCGCCGCAACAAGCGTCAAAAGCCTTGCAAGCACGATAAAATACATATACGCGGGCGTTATGAAGGCGCACACCGCCGCAAGCGCCACGGTTATGACGCCCACCGACGAAACTATCCCCGCCTCGACCGCCGTGTTGCCGAGTATGATCGAGCCGACGATGCCCACCGCGTCACCGACGGTCCTCGGCATCCGTACCCCCACCTCGCGAAGCAGCTCGAACAGCAAGAGTATCCCCATTACCTCCCAAAAGAATGACAGCGGGATTCCCTCTCGCGATTCGTTTATTATTCCGTAAAGCGACTGCGGGATCGCCTTGTAATTGTGATTCACCGCGGCGCAGAGTATCGCGGGCGCAAATATAGCGGTGATGAACGCGATCAGCCTCAGCACACGGATGAAGGTCGCGTAATACGGCGTGTGCAGGTAATCGTCCGACGCCTGCAGACCCTCGACGAACAAAAACGGAAGCGTCAGCACAAAGGGGCTTCCGTCGACGATGATCGCAACACGCCCCGCCATAAGCTTCGATGCCGCCTTGTCCACCTTTTCGGTGCTTCCGCAGGACGGAAGATACGCCTCGCGTCTCCCCTCGAGAAGCATTGCAAGATTCGCACTGTCGGTGATGACGCTTGCGTCAAGCCGACTTATACGCCTGTCGATGTCCCTGACAAGCCCTTCCGAGGCACGCCCCTCGACGTACGCGATCAGCACGCGCGTCTGCGAAACGCTCCCCACCTCTCGCCTGATAAACCTGAGCTTCGACGTTCGTATATACCTGCGAAGCAGAGCCGTATTCGTCTCGGCATCCTCGACGAACCCCGCCTTCGGACCACGCACCGTAACGTCGCTCGACGGCTCCTGTATACCGCGCCCCGGCGTATGAGCCGCGTTTGCGAGCGCCTTGAAAAAGCCGTTTTTGCTCTCTGTCAGCACCAGAACGTCGCCCTTCGCGCAGGATTCCGCGGCGGCTCTCGGATCTCCGCATTCCGACAGAAACGGGCTTTCGATGACCGTGCGAAGATCGCCGTCAAACGTCGAAATATCCTCGCGCAGCAGGGGGCGCAGGATGCGCTCGGAAATGTAATCGCGCGAGGTTATCCCGCGGACGAAGGCAAGCGCAAACCGAGCCTCCGCCTCCCCGCCGACAATGCTCACAAAATCGTCCGAGCCACCGAAGCACTCCCCGATTTCTTTAAGATATTCGTCGAATTCCTTCATTGAAAAACACCCTCTTTTTCGTATTATTTCCCGAATTCGCAAAATTTTACATATACAAAACTATTGACATAATTCGAGCAATATTATACAATACATAGGAAATAAACGTTTCGGAGGACCGGCATGGCAAAAGGAAAAAGAAAAAACAGAGGCAACGGCTTTCTCGTGGCTTTTTTGTGCCTGCCGCTTGCGCTTATCCTCTGCTTTACGATATATTATTCCTCGCTCGACAGCGCCGATAAGGTCACGCTGACGACGCCCGGCTGCGATACGCTTACCTTTACCGAGCTTGAAGACGTCGAATTCTTCGTGAGTATGCTTAAAAACGCCCTGCCGATAAGCACGGCGATGCGCGACGTTTCCGAGGAATCTCCGGTTTACATAACGTTGTGTACAGGTGACGACCCGACCGAATACAAGCTCTACCCCTCATTGAACCTTTCGGGCTGTCTGCTCGTCAACCCCGAGGGCGACCTTTTCGTGCTCGAGACCGAGGTTGCAAAGACGCTTTTGCTCAAAAGCGAGTTCGACTATCTGTATTCCTCCTACTTCCTGCCCACACTTTCGGTGGTAAGCGGTGAAAACGAATATCCCGTCAGCCCCGTGGAATGCGTTTGGAACTACTACAAGACCGACGGAAAGCAGTACTCCTACTCCCCCGACTCGCTCGCCACGGGCGAGGAGACCTACGTGATCCTCAAGGGGCTTGAAAACAAACTGAAATTCACTCCCGACGGCGAGGTCAGACCCTTTGAAATGACCGATATTTCCTATATCGCCGACAACGGAAGCGAATACTCGATAACCGATATCTCACAGCTCGATCTTTCCTTCGATACCCGCCTAACCGTCTCCTTCACCGCGAAATGGAGCGGTATGAACGGCGCTCAGGCATCGGGCGAGGCTAAGTATAAATTCAATATTCTTTACGATATCCCCGCAATAATCGAGCTTCCCAAAAGCGAATTCACCGTCGGTGACGTCATCGTCCTCGACGCGACCCATATAAACGAGGATGAAAGCATCACCCTCAACACTTCGCTCGATATCGGCGGCTTCGGCTTCGGTATGACCGAGGCGGGCAAGGGCGTCGCGCTCATCCCGATAGGACTCAAAAACACTGCAAGCGGCTACACGCTCGAAATAGTCAGCGGCTTGGGCAGCAAGCTCGAAAGCATTTCGGTATCCCCGCGGCCCGAGCTAAGCTGGTCTCCCATCGAAACCACCGACGAGCAGTATTACGCAATGCTTTCGCCTACGGTGCTTGAGGAATTCGCCAAGACCCTCTCCGACGCGACTGCGACCCGACCCGAAAACGACTATTTCAACTACCTCACCAACACCTTTAACCGCCCTGTCGGTGACAGAACACCCGTCTATTCCTACGGTCAGCCGATAAACATCGGGCCGAGAAGCGGCGACACCGGCGAGCGCATCTGCGAGGGACTGGTTTATGAGGTCGATGCAGGCACCTCGATACGCTCCGCACAGGCAGGCGAGGTCGTCTTCAGCGGAGAGCTTGCACCCACCGGTAACACAGTCGTGGTATATCACGGCTACGGCGTCTACAGCTATTATTTCCACCTCGAAAGCCTGAACGTTCAAAAGGGCTACACGCTTACCGACGGCGAAATAGTAGGCACGGCGGGCAGCACCGGCTTTACCAACGGTAAGACCGTCCTCCACTTCGCAATGTCTATCGACGGCGTGTTCGTCGACCCGATGTGGTTTTTCAACAAATAAAAATCAAAGCTCCGACGAAGGGCGATGTGTCACTGTGGCGCATCGCCCAAGGAGCTTTATTTTTTGTTGAATTGTTCGGTTCGGCGGACGTCATCACAGCAACGCAGAAAATACCGTCTCTCCCCCGTTTACAAACACCTCGAGGATGAATCCGTCGCGTATTATCGCAAGTTCGCTGATCTCGCCGTTGTAAACGACCGGCTCGCGCCCGCTCCGCTCGATCACAAAGCCGTTTTCGGTGCGCTTGACCGCAGGGTCGCTGTCCTTGATAAGATGCCTTACCTCGCGCAGAGGATATGCGGTGAGCCTTCCGTGTCTTACGCTTATCTCGCGCGGGACCGACATACAGCCGATATTCCTTTCTGCATATCCCGCATATTTCCATCCGGGTATCCAGGTCATCATAATGCTTCTGCCCAGATGATCGCGAAACAGCTGACCGGCATACTGGTCGGGTCCCTTATCTATCTCGGAAACCGCCTCGATCCTGAAGCCTCCGTCGCAAAACGAGCCCTGCATCACCGAAAAGTAATGCTCCTCCTCAAGCGGACAAACCGAAGCCGCAAGCAGACATTTTCCGCCAACCGATTCAACGAGAGAGGGGCACTCGGTGTACCTGCAGCCCTCCCACTCGTTCATAACGCCGACGTAATCCCAATCGAAAAGGTCGTCGCTTTTATACAGCAAAAGCACCCCCGTTTTTTTCGTCGGATTGCCCGACGCAACGACGCAATAATACCGCCCGTTGATACAGCAGACCGCGGGATCGCGAAAATCGGGACCGCCGTCTGCGGGATAGTGATCGATGACGGGATTGCCCGAGTACTTTTCGAAGTGCACCCCGTCGTCGGAAACGGCAACCGCAACAGTCGAAACCGCGGTAATGGCTGCGTAAAACAGGTAAAGCCTTCCGTCCTTTACAATGGCTGTACCCGACCAGCATCCGCCGCCGTCGTATTCGTCACCGGGAGTCAGCGCAACGGGAAGCTCCTCCCATTCGAGAAAGTCCTTCGTCCTCGCGTGCCCCCAATGCATCGGCTGCTTCCAGGGAATCTCGTGATCGGGCGCGTGCTGATAAAAAATATGGTAATAGCCCTTGAAATAAACAAGCCCGTTCGGGTCGTTTATCCATCCCTTTTTCGGTCTGTAATGATATTTCAATTCTGCGGTGTAATCTGTCTTCATAAGCACCTCGCGTATATTAAATCGCGCTTCCCGCGTCAGGTTGTTTTAAAAACCGCAAGCAGCAAGGCGCAGAACACAAAAGACTCCCGAAGGGCGAGACAAGAAAGCCGCTTTGCTTGATTGCTTCGCTCTTGGGGAGTCCTTTCTCTTTATTTCGTACCGAAAAGTCGGTCGCCCGCATCGCCGAGACCGGGAAGGATATAGCCGTGCTCGTTAAGGCATCTGTCGAGCGTCGAAACGTAAATATCGACGTCGGGATGCGCCTCGGCAACCTTGGAAACGCCCTCGGGTGCTCCGATGATAGCCATAAACTTTATATGCTTGCAGCCCTTGTCCTTCAGCATCCGGATAGCATCGCAGGCGCTGCCGCCGGTCGCAAGCATCGGGTCGACAACCAGCACGAGCTTGTCCTCGATGCCCTTGGGCAGCTTGCAATAGTAGGTTTCGGGCTTTAGGGTCTCCTCGTTTCTGTACATACCGATGTGACCCACTCTTGCAGACGGGAACAGCACGTGTATGCCGTTTACCATACCGAGCCCCGCACGGAGTATCGGAACGATAACGATGGAATTGTCCACCACGACCTTCTGAGTGCAGGTTTCAAGCGGCGTCTTGACCTCGATCTCTGTCGTCATAACGCCGTCCTTCAGGCTCTCGTAGGTCATAAGCGTTGTAATTTCCTCTACCAGCTCGCGGAATTCCTTCATGCTCGTGCGCTCGTCACGCAATATGGCGATCTTGTGTCGGATAAGCGGGTGGTCAAAAATAACTACGTTTTCATAATTTTTCATAGTCGGAGCTCCTATTTTTCGGACTTTTTAAACTTGTTCAAAAGTATGTTTGCAACAATACCGAGAATCAATGCGCAAGCAATGGTGGTGATGGTGATCTTGCCGAAGGTAACGCTCAATCCGCCGATACCGGGAATGAGTATCGCCGAAACAACGAAGAGGTTCCTGCTTTCGCCAAGGTCGACCTGCTGGATCATCTTAAGACCCGAAACCGCAATAAAGCCGTAAAGCGCAACGCAAACACCGCCCATTACGCAGTTGGGAATAGAGGACAGGAAGGTGACGAAGGGTCCGAAGAAGGAGATTATCATACACATAAACGCAGTGGTGGTGATGGTGACCACGGATGCGTTGCGGGTGATAGCTACACAGCCGACCGATTCGCCGTAGGTGGTGTTGGGGCATCCGCCGAACAACGCACCCGCGATAGAGCCGACGCCGTCACCCAACAGCGTGTTGTGAAGACCGGGATCCTCCAAAAGATCCTTGTCGATAATGGTGGAAAGGTTCTTGTGGTCAGCGATGTGCTCTGCGAACACAACGAACGCAACGGGAACATAAGCCACGGCTACGCCGGCGATGAACGCGCCGTCAATTTCCTTGATGCCCTTAATAGCCTTAACAAAGGTGAAATCGGGAACGGCAAATATCTGCATTTCCTTAAACGCGTTGAAATCGATCACCTGAAGCGCAACGTTATCAGTCGCAATACCGATGACGGTAAAGAGAGAAGCAACGACATATCCGACCGCAATGCCGAGTATAAAGGGAATGAGCTTCGCCATCCTTTTTCCGTAAACCGAGAACATAAAAATAGCAAACAACGTGATAATGCCGCAAAGGAGCGCGATATAGGGGCTGCAGCCCGAAACCATATTCACCTTGTCAACTATAGCACCGTCGACTATCGTCTGCTCGATGCTTTCTACCATAACCTTGCCCTTGGCAAGATCGCCTACCGCGTTGACCGCGAGAGAAAGACCTATAAGAGCAACCGTGGGTCCGATAACGACCGTGGGCATAAGCTTGTTGATCCAAGCAACGCCCGCAAACTTAACGATAATTGCGATAAGCACGTAAACGAGACCTGCAAAAATCGCACCTATGATAAGACCCGCATATCCCGCGGAAGCCGAAGCGGCACCGCCGAATGCGGCGAACATAGAGCCGATAAAAGCAAACGAAGAGCCGAGGAACACGGGACTGCGGAACCTTGTGAAGAGCTGATAAACGAGAGTGCCGACGCCTGCACCGAAAAGTGCGGCAGACTGGCTCATACCGTTGCCGATGATCGCGGGAACCAAAATAGTAGCGGCAAGAATAGCCAGCACCTGCTGGAGCGCAAAAACGAGCATACTGCCAAACTTGGGCTTGTCATGTATGCCGTAAACAAGATTGTTTGCCATTGTTTTGTTTCTCCTGTCTTTTTAACAATTTGATAACGCTTTGTTATCATTATGTCTATTCTACCACACTTTAGAAAAAAGTCAACTTTTGTCGTATGCATTTTGACAAAAATATTCTTGCTCCCGCCCCACCCCCGCCGCTTGCCACAGCAACCAAACGAAAAACAGCACCTTACGGTGCTGTTTCGTTTGAGTAGAGGTGCCGATTTAGATGTCGACACAAAACAATTCGATAAATTGCAGTTTATAATACCGTGTAACTCGCATCGGATAATTTATTCATTGCTCTCTTATAGTCTTATTTCTCTTTATACGATTCCCATTGCCATTTCTACCAACAACGCAACGACAACGACCAACGCCGAGATGATAAAACCGTGGATCATCGGACGGACACCGGCTTTCTTCATGCTTGAGAAGGATGTGTTCAAACCGATGGCTGCCAATGCACATACCATAAGGAATTTACTTGCACTCTTGGTGCCGGATACAACAGCGGCAGGAATTGGGAATACGCTTGCTACAATAGACATTGCAAGAAATCCGAGAATAAACCAAGGGAATATCTTTGCAATGCTGAAATTTGCCTTCAGTTCGCTTCCGTTTTGGCT